>NZ_BSBO01000012.1:0-93534 GCF_027924685.1 Sellimonas catena | reverse complement strand
GCTTCCCTGGTCCACCAGCCTGCCAGCTGATTGTCACAGCAAACTTAAAAAGTAAGAGACAGATTTTCCCCTGGTAAGTGCCGGGGGATTTTTTGTTTTGTCAAGGTACGGATGATTACCTACTTACGCTAACATAAATTAGCGGCATTTAGGAGGGCTGCCGCTATGGGGATTTCTTTGTTGCTATACAGCATACATAGGTTACATTCATTAAAAAAAGTATAGCTCCCCCACCGGACAAGTCCGACTATACAGATGAACTATCAAATCAATTAAATACTGCTGTTATTTCCTATGCGTCGGTCTGCGCCTTGCAGATGGGCGCATTTTGCATTTTACAGAAGATTTTTCAAAGAAATTTTCGCTTTCGTCCGGCGTTTAAAAAAGTCGTCTGTATTATCCCGCGAAAAGGGGAGGTACTACCGCCTTTCGGCAGAAAGGAGGTGATTACATGGAACCTAATCGCAGAGAATTTCAGAAGCAATGTGTCTTTCAAAGTTTCTGTAAACGGGTGCTACACAACGAAGCCTGTAACGCCCATGATGAAATCCGGCGACGCAGGAAACGGGAAGTTTCTTTTTGTGACCTTGCCTTGCATGAGGAACGGCAGCTTTACACTACGGATAAATATTTTCAAGCTGAAACAGCCGAGCCGACTTATCAAATGGCAGGAAAAGAAATAACCCCGAAGTTATTGCTTGAAGCAATACGCACCCTGCCGGAAGAAAAGAGAACTGCTATACTTCTGTACTATTTCGAGGGCATGACTGACGTGGAAATCGGAAAAATGTTCAATACGTCGCGCAGCACGATACAGTACAGACGGACAAGCTCTTTTGAACTGTTAAAGAAATATTTGGAGGAACACGCTGATGAATGGAACGAATGGTAATCAAAACGACTACCCGGAAAATGCCCTTGTTCCCTATCCCGTTATTTTGGCGGCGAGCAAAGGCGACCCGGACGCTATGAAAATGGTCTTGCAGCATTTCAGCGGCTACATAGCAAGTCTTTCCATGCGGAAGCTCTACGACGAGCGCGGCAATGTCTATTATGGCGTTGACGAGGATATTCGGGAACGGCTGCAAGCAAGACTGATGAGGGCTATCCTCACTTTTCGGGCTGAATAACCTACGCGATATTGGAACGCTTCTTTCCCCTTTTCCGTTCCATACCGCAAGACAGCCCCCTGCTCTTTGATAAAGAAAGCGGCGCAATAGAACGGCGACGCAGCATAAGGCAAATCGGATACGTTCCTTTTGTGCCGAGCCATGCGGCGGGTACGCCATGACCTTTCTCTTAACAGAAAAGCGAGCGAGAAATACCACACCGTAAAGCAGGGATAGCAGCCTGCGGGCGATAACGCACAGAATACATAATGATACTTCCTTACAGCCATAGTCCGAGCGTTAGAAGCGTCGCAGGCAATGGGTAGGGCTTCGGCAGACCGCCGGAGGGGTGCAAGTCCCATGAGGTTACGCTAATAGCCGTCCGATTAAAGCCTATGTTACAGATTGATTTTTGACCCATTAAGAAAGGGGGACGACAAATTGAACAATAACGACGTGCCGATTTGGGAAAAGTACACTCTTACCATAGAAGAAGCAGCAAAATATTTCCGTATCGGAGAAAGCAAGCTGCGGAAACTGGCAGAAGAAAATCCCGTCCCGGACTGGGTAATGATGAACGGAAACCGTATTCAGATTAAGCGTAAGCAGTTTGAAAAAATGATTGATACGGTGGACGCAATCTAATAGTGAAATCGAGCCTTGAATGTGGTACAATGTAGTCAAGCATATCAAGGCTCTTTCCATTATGGAAAGGAGCATAACGATGTCGGAAAAAAGACGGGATAATAAAAATCGTATTCTCCGCACCGGAGAGAGCCAGAGAAAAGACGGGAGATATGCCTACAAATATATAGATACCTTTGGGAAACCGCAGTTTGTTTATTCTTGGAAGTTAGTGCCTACGGACAAAACCCCGGCAGGAAAGCGCGACGATATAGCGTTGAGGGAAAAAGAGAAAGAAATCCAAAAAGACCTTGACGACGGTATCGACCATATCGGAAAGAAAATGACGGTCTGCCAACTCTACGCAAAGCAGATACGCCACCGGGCAAATGTGCGGCATGGTACAAAGCAGGGGCGAAAACAGCTCATGCGGATTTTGCAGGAGGATAAACTTGGAGCCTGCCGGATTGAAAATGTGAAGCTCTCCGACGCAAAGGAATGGGCGTTACGCATGAAAGAAAAAGGTTACGGCTTCAAGACTATCAACAACCACAAGCGTTCCTTAAAGGCTGCCTTTTACACAGCCATACAGGACGATTGTATTCGTAAAAATCCATTTGACTTCCAGTTGAACACAGTCCTTGAAGATGATACGGAACCAAAGGAACCTCTATCCCCTACGCAGGAAGCGGCTTTTCTGTCCTTTGTACAGCATGATAAAGTCTATCAGAAATACTACGACGAGATTATCATACTGTTAGGGACAGGGCTTCGCATTTCGGAACTCTGCGGACTGACGGAAGCTGACATTGACTTAGACAAACAGCTTATCAATGTAGACCACCAACTTTTGAAGATTGCAGATGTGGGCTACTATGTGGAAACGCCTAAGACGAAAAGCGGCAACCGGGTTATTCCTATGAGTGAAAAAGTGTTGGAAGCATTTCAACGGGTGCTAAATAAACGGAAATATGTACAGCCTGTTATTTTAGAGGGCTACACAAAGTTTCTGTTCCTTAACCGGAACGGCTTGCCAAAAGTGGCAGTCAACTATGAAAGTATGTTCCGGGGGCTTGTAAGGAAATACAACAAAACGCAAAAGGTCGCATTGCCAAAGGTAATGACACCGCACACCTTACGCCACACATTCTGCACCACGTTAGCAAATGCGGGAATGAACCCTAAAGCATTGCAATACATCATGGGACATTCCAACATCAATATGACGCTGAACTATTACGCACACACAACTTCCGAAACGTCAATAACCGAAATGAAGCGGCTGATTGCATAGTAGTAAATGGAGAATTTACTACTCCACATACTACTTTTGAACACAAAAACATACGGGGATATAAGAAGATTTGAGAATATCTTCCATGACGAAAAATGCCGGAAAAGCCTGTAACAATAGGCTATACCGGCATATAAGAACTTTTGAAAAGATAGTCAAAAATTACTTTGTGATTTTACATAAATCATACGGTTAAAAATAGATATTTATCTCATGGAGCCGAATTCGTTTCCGATTGCCACGGACAAGATAAAAAATTTCATATATATAACCGTACAAGCAGTTTCATTTGGAATTGTTTTGGCTGATTTTTGCCTTTGAATATGTTCGAATACTAAGATTTGCTTTGTGATTTGTTTTAGAAAAATCCCGGAAGCCGAGACTTCCGGGATAAAAATTCTTCTGATATTCTTCGTAAACGTGAGATTAACGTTTGGAGAACTGTGGTGCTCTACGAGCTGCTTTGAGACCGTATTGCGCGAGTTTTTGAGCTGTTTTCCCTTGATATTCCGGGCTTTTCCGGCTTTCTGCCTCTCAGTTATCCGGTGTGCGGACCATAAAAAACGGCCTTTTTTCATTCAGCGACAGGCTGATGAAACGCACCATTTACTACCCCAAACAACTCCTCTGGTTTATTGTACTTCACTTTTGCATAAATGTCCATAGTTGTTTTGCTGTTTTCATGTCCGGCAAGGTATTGTACTGTCTTTGGATCAACGCCCGCATAGAGAAGATTGGTGATGTAAGTGTGCCGTAGCTGATGGGGTGTCACATCGAAGTCCAGCGTATATTTGATTTTGGGTTGATTCTTCTGGGTCATACCCAGCGTTGGAGTAACCGTATATTTGATACTCTCCCCATTTACATACTTATAATAGTTTCGGGGCTTGGTGGAGCGGACAACTACATACTGCCACACTCTTTGAAACTGCGAAGCAGCCAGCGGCTCTCCTTTGCTGTCAGCGATCACATAATCTGATATGGAATTTTCTTTCGCTTCTCTCAGACAATCCACCAAACACTTCGGTATCGGAATATCCCTTTTTGCTGCCGGAGTTTTTAGCACCGTAGAAATCACGGGTCTGTTATGCTCTGTACGCCAAGCCCGCCTTACCGATAAATAAGGTGTATCCTCGTCCAGAAATACACAATCCCATTGCAGTGCAAGAATTTCTTCCCGACGCAGACCGGAATACAAACCGAGCATAATAAACAAATATGGAGGAAGCCCCTTGACTGTATCCAGAAGCACGGCTACCTGCTGATCTGTCAATGCCTCCTTCTTTTTTGTCGGTTTTCCGCCTTTACCGGATATTCCTGCACAGGGGTTGTGTTCAAGGATTTGGTTTCGCTCTGCCGTATAAAAAATGCACTTGAGCAGCATATTGACCTTATTGTATAAGCCTTCTGATTTCTTTGACAATGGAACAAGAGCCAGCCGAATATCGTCAGCAGTCACTTCTTCCATATACATCTCTCCCAGAGGTTTGATGATATAGTTTGTCATATCCCTCGTATAACCTCTGAGTGTAGACGCAGACACCTTTGCCGACTGCATCAGCAGCCACTTCTCGCCATACTCGGCTACTGTCGGGTGCTGCCGGTGAAAGATAATTTCTTCCACCTGCTTCCGGGCCTCTAACTGCTTCTCATACAATTCTTCACAAGTAGCGGCATACAAACTCAACTCTTTGCCATCTGCATCCGTAATCCTGGTTCTGTAATACTGGATTCCTTTCAATGTAATGGTCCCGTACTTCGGGATCTGTGTTTTCTTTTTTGCCATCTTTGATCGTCCTTTCTTGATAATGTGTAGTCTCCGTATCTACACTCTCTTTTTATCAGAAAGCCTCGATTTAATCAAAGATACGGCTGATGCAAAACAAAGAGCGAGACATCCTTGCCTCGCTCCTGCTTTATTTCCTATTTTATTATTACTGTGCTGCATCCCAGCTTGCAAACGCGCAACTCATTGATCTGACCAGCTCATCCGGCCTGTTATACTTAACCTTTGCATAGATGTCCATGGTAATCTTGCTGCTTTCATGGCCTGCCAGGTATTGAACCGTTTTGGGATCTACCGACGCATGAATAAGGTTGGTGATGTAAGTATGCCGCAACTGATGGGGTGTTACCTCAAAGTCCAGGCTGTAAACCACTTTTCCGTTATGAGCGGCCTTTTCTCCCAAGACAGGTGTGACAGTATGCTTTACTCTTTTTCCATCTTCATACCGATAATAGCTCCGTTCCTTGACCGTTCTCGTAACAATATACTGCCACAGTCGCTTAAACTGCGTATAGGACAGCGGTTCGCCATCCCGGTTTGAAACTACATATTCCGAAGTCGAAGTTTCCTTTGCTGCTTTCAAGCACTCGGCCAAACAAACAGGGAGGGGGATATTTCTCTCCGCAGCCTTGGTTTTCAATTCATCCGAAATCACCGGTCTGTTATGTTCGGTGTGCCATGCCCGTCTTACCGTCAGATATGGAGTATCTGTATCCAGATATACTGAATCCCATTGCAGTGCAAGAATTTCTTCCCGCCGTAGCCCTGCATATAAACCAATCATGACAAAGACATAAGGCGGCAAATCCCGGATAGCATCCAAAAGGCGCGCTGCCTGTTCATCTGTCAAAGCCTGACGATCCTCTTGTGGAACACCGCCACCTTTTGTTGTCAGATAAATCGTTGGGTTATGGTCAATAATCCTGCTTTCCATCGCTGCGCGAAAGATAGACTTGTAAAGGATTACCACAGATTTATAAACCGATGCAGATTTCTTGGAAACCGGAACAAGGGCAAGCTGAATATCATCCAGGCTAACCTCACCCATCCGTTTATCTCCCAATTCCGCTATAATATGCCGCCTGACCTTTGAGGTGTAATCCGTCAAAGTAGTAGCTCGTACATGAACCGACTGCATCAGCAGCCACTTTTCACAATACTCTGCAACTGTGGGCGTTTTCCGATGAAAAGTGGCATTCTCAATCTGTTCCAATGCAAGCGTTTCTTTGTTATATAGTTCTTCAGGTGTTTTTGCGTAGAGAGCTACGAGCTTTCCATTCGCATCTTTGATTCTGGTCCTATAATATAGGACACCTCTTTTCATAACTGTGCCATATTGGGGAAGCATTATTTTTCTATTTGCCAATTCCTCCACCTCCTAAGAATAGTCTCCAGCGCTGTACCTTTGTTTTATCAAACATCTCTGATTCCATCAAGGATACGGACTGGCTCACGATCTTCCGCTCCGAGGCTTACGGTAAGTTGTGCTTCTCTCAACAGGCTTTGCCCTGTGCGTACATTTTGCGATATACTCTTGGAGACCCGCCGCAGTAAAATACACACAGCCATTCTGAACATACTGCACATAAGAAATCAAGCCGTTGTTACGGGCGGCATCCAGCGTTGCGATGCTGATTCCTAAGATTTCAGCAGCTTCTTTTCGTGTAATAAGTTTTTCCATAGACCATATTCCCTCCAATCTGTCAAGGTTATCATCGTGCTTTCAAAATCACATGAATACGCTGGCAGCCGAAACTGCCAGCGCATGGTATCTGATTTTGAATAGAAAACGACCACCTAAGAAAGTAATCACTTCCTATTTTAATGTAACTCAATTCTCGCCACATTTGCCACGCAACCCTGACGATGGGAACATAGCAGGTCTCCGCTGGCGCGGTTGTCATAACTCCGCAGCGTCGTTTTACTCGTGCGCCGCAGGGTTCCCCCCAAGTCTTTAGGAGGCCGTGAGGAAGTATCTTTAAGCCCCCGTGCAGTCCTCGCGCCGGATCTGCCACCATCCGTTTTGTGGAATCGTAGATCGCTCCAAAGCAGCTTTGTTCATCACCTCCCTGACTGCTCTATCTTCGCGGCGTTCCACACTCGCTCGTACACGGGTTATGTACCTGTTATGCTGTCTATGAAATTGTCAAAGTGCTGTTGAAGGGGGAAAACTTGTCCTTCTTATTAACTCTGACAAAAAGAGCAAAAAACGAGCGCACCAAACGAAACTTTTTCAAAAATACTTTGCCAGCTGCTTCAGACCACGCCGGATGCTGTCACGGACACGGCTTGGGTCTACATCCTCCGCTACTGCTATCTCGCTCACACGCATACCCAGGTAATACCGAGCATAGATCCGCTTGGCCTGCTTCTCCGGCAGAGCCATCACTGCGGCGTAGAGCTGCTCCCGCAGCTGCTTTTCCTCCAGGAGCATTTCCGGCGTCTGGGGCTTCATCAGGATCGCATTTTCAATGCCGTTATCACAGTCCAGGGAGTAATGCGCTTTATAGCGATACATCCTCCGGTCATAAGCAGCTTCTGCACGCTCAGCGGCACGGATCGTCTCCAGCACATCTTCTGTTACTTCTACGAAGTGATCGTTTTTATAAACATCGGGATATAAGTCCCTAAGATTGACTTTCTTCATTATGTACCTCCATTTCGATTCACGGGCGGTTGACGAGTGAATCGAAAGGAGGCGGGGATCGACAGCGACATACTTCGCACGCCTTCCCGAAAAATCGACAGCAAAAAACGCCAACTCCCCATAACGGGAAATCGGCGCAACAAAAATACCTACTATTCTGCTGATTTAGATGGAACGATAATACTGATAGATAGTCATACTCCCCCGGAGGAGGGGCAAGACTTTTTTTAGCTGGTGTAACTCATGGCTATTGTGAATGACAAAAATTGACATGGCGGCATCCTCCTATGTGCCGCCGTACCAGATTGCAGGGTGTAGGGTCGTCGTTCATTTTAGATAGACGAAAGGAAACGGCGGCTCTGATTTTTTCAAAGCCACCGTTGCAAAGTGCATAACAATATAGTCGCTGTACGATGGCTTTTTTTCTTTTGCCATCGTGCGGCAACTTTTTCACTTTTCTTTTATTTTAACAGGCAATCCTCACAGAAATGTCACGGGCATACGCCATTTCGACAAAATAACAAGCTGAAATCTCACCAATCTGTGAGATTTCAAATTTTTTGAGGAAAGCCGAGAGGAAATGCCTCCTCCCGGCTTTCAATAGGTTTATGATTATTTATTGTAGCAATCTCTGCCGTTACTCCGATGTCCTCAGCCGCTCCACCACAGTTCCCTTGTTAAAGAAGTGGAGAACGATTAGCGGAATGACCGCAGCCAGCAGCAGATAAAGCACACCAATGACCAGAACGGGAACCAATGTAATATTCAGAGTAAAGAACCACATGGAAGGGCCATTCAATGCGCTCTTTAGCACTGTGACTGCCAGGATCGCTGCGACTGCTCCGCCGATAATGTCTGCGCCTGCGGCATAATAGATGCCCTCATAGACCATCAGGCGGCGAAGCTGCTTGCCGGTCATACCGATGCTCTGCATGGTAGCAAACTCATGGCGGCGGGTGATGATGTTGGTAATAATCATGTTGGTAAAGTTAATCAGTCCTGCAAAGGCCATGATGCAACCAATCAGACCGCCGATAACCAGGATCATGCTGCGGACCGAATCAAGCTGCTCTTTCAACAGCTTGGTGGAAGTATAGGCAACCGAAGTATTTTCACTCACATAGCTGCTCAAAAATTCTTCCATCTGCGGCTGCAAGGCTTCATCCACATTGAATCCATAAGTCAGCAGCGTGGGAGCGTCATAGATTTCCTTAAATACAGTGTCCGGAAGATACACAAAAGGAGCATCAGCGGCGATGTGCGCCTGGGCGGTGGCGCCTGTCGGCGTTTCGGTTTCCGTTCCCACGAGGATCGCTTTCGCAAGGATAGTGCTGGTTTTGACCAGTTCCCCACCCTTGTAGAAGGAAATGCTCTCTCCAACCTGTAACTGATCGGTCAGCGGAGTGTTCTTTGGTTCCTCTGTCAGTTTGTCCATGGGACAGCCAATAATGACATATTCTCCGGTAGCCATTTTCTGAGTTAAGGTTTCGGCATCTTTTTCGCCTTCAAAAATACGCATATCCGCCCAGAAATTCTCGGAGGCTCCCATCACATTACCAAAATAGCGCCTTTCGGTATCAGAACTTGTGTACAGGCTATATCCCTGATAGCTTTGATTTACGACGCCTTCTTCCTCGTGGAATAGCTCTATGCCACTTAAATCTTCAAACCCATAGTCAACCAACACATTTCTATCGTCTTTTGTATTTCGGTAAAGATAGCGTTCATCCTCAACTCCGGGCTGTCCGGCAATCAGATCCACCGCCTGCTGTGAGAGCGTATCTTCATGGTGCTGAACGCTTTCCATTACATTAAATGCGGCGGAGTTATAGACATTAAAATCTGTTCTGGTAACACGGTTTACCCACTTTTCTTCATCAAGGCTTTGCGTCACAATGATGATAGAGTTAAACAGGACGATGCACAGAAGCAGGGAAATAATGATGAACGCTGAACGCCGACGATTGCGCCCCAGGTTGGAAAAGGCCATGCGGGACAGCTTTACTCCATTGGTACGCTTGGCACTTCTCTTTTTATAGGCGTTCTGCTCGGTGTAGCGGATCGCCTCCAGAGGAGAAATCTTTGCCGCCTTTTTTGCAGGCTTCCGGGTGCTGATAAACACGGTCAGGATTGTAAAGAGAGCGGCAATAACAAAGATCAGGGGCGAGGTCGATACGGATGTACCCACCATAGAGTATTCAAGGTTAATGATCTCTGTCACGATAGGAAGCAGCACCCAACCGGCAAAGAAACCGGCGATCAGACCAATAGGCAGCCCGATCAGCGTGAGCCAGACTGCCTGACGGTTCACAATGCCCTTGATCTGCCGTGTGGAAGTGCCAATCGTCCGCAGCAGGCCGTATTGACGAACATCCTGCATCACAGAAATATCAAAGATATTGTAGATCAGCAGGTATCCGCACACGACAAACATCAGGATAAATACAACAGCAAACACGATGGACTCTGATGAAGTCAATCCCTGGGACATTTGATTTTCAGAGGCGAGAATGAAATTGTCTGCGCCCATATCCTCTGGATTGCCGCCAATGGAGTAAACGAACTCATTCAACTGCTGCTGAACATTTGCTTTATTCTTCAGCACGACATCGGAAAAAGTAACGCCGGACATTTCATGGTCTACCGCATAAGTGTTCTGGACCACATCGGGGTTTTCCTTTATAAACTGCTCTGAAACAGTCGCAACGCTCACAGAGTCATTGCTTGCTTCCCACCAGCCGGAAAGCACCATATCGTAATGATAAGTTTTCCCCCGCAGTTCAAATTCCAACGGAACCTCTGCGCCGATCTCAGGTTCTACACCCAGCGCCTTCAGCGCCAAATCCGTAGTGGCGATCTCATTCGCTTTCTCCGGTGCAGCTCCGTGGGTAGGCACACAGAAGGTCAGTTCCTGTTGCACACTGTCCGCATAATTGATCTCAATGGAATGGCTGGAAGTGTTGCTTGCATAGCCAATGATACGCCGGTGGCCTGCCTGGTCCACAAAATCGCTGTTTACAAGCTGCTCGTACTGTTCCTCCGTCATATACCCCAAAGTGCCATCCGCCTTGCTGCCTTTCTGCATTTGCAGAGAGAGTTGGATGGAGGACGCCATATTGAACGCCAGGGAAGTGATAGAGGTAAATAGGAAAGCAGTCAGGATAATTGCCAGCAGTGCAGCCAGATTGCGTACCTTATTCTTCTTGAAATAGCGTTTGGATAGCTTGGTAATTACTTTGGAATTATTGTTGCCAAATAAAATATCATTCATAGTCCCACCCCCTTACTGTACGATCTTACCATCCTCGATCCGAATAATGCGGTCGGCAAGCTGAGCGATCTCATTATTATGGGTAATCATTACGAGGGTCTGGTGGAATTTTGTGCTGGTAACTTTCAGCAGGCTCAGCACATCGCTGCTGGTCATACTATCCAGATTGCCGGTAGGCTCGTCAGCCAGAACGATAGCAGGCTTCGATACCAGAGCGCGGGCGATGGCTACACGCTGCTGCTGGCCGCCGGAGAGATTGCTGGGCATATTGTTCAGCTTATCCTCCAGCCCCAGCATCCGCACCACTTCTTTCATAAACCTTTTGTCTACCTTATTTCCGTCCAGTTCTACGGGCAACACGATGTTTTCGTAAACATTTAGAACTGGTACCAGATTGTAGTTTTGGAAGATGAAGCCGATTTTTCTCCTGCGGAAGATGGTAAGCTGCTCATCTTTCAATGTAGAGAGGTCGCGCCCATCCACAATGACCTTGCCGGAGGTAGGCACATCCAGCCCGCCAATCATGTTTAACAGCGTGGATTTACCGCTGCCGGAGGTTCCAACAATCGCTACAAATTCCCCCTGCTCAACAGAGAGGTTCACACCATCCAGGGCCTTTGTGATATTCGGCTTTGTGCCGTAGTATTTTTTCAGTTCAATCGTCTGCAAAATGCTCATAGAGAACCACCATCCTTTCTTTCACTTAGACCCATTGTAACGAACAAACCTCACAGAAATGTCACGAGCCACAAAAAATTTCCGCTAAATTCGGCCCCAAATGTCACAAGTTCGTGACATTTGAAAAACCGGGAGAAAAATCCCCCGGTTTTCGTGTCCCACAGCCGCATACGACGGCGTAGGAAGTATTCACTTGATATGGCTGAGCCTGTTATTCATTTACCCGAAGCCGTTCTACGACACTCCGATTGTTAAAGAGCCGGAGCGCGACAACGGGAACGATAAATGCCAATACCAGAAATAGAGCCAGCATAATCAGTGCAGGCAGCAAGGTCATCTGGAATGTCATCATCAGACTGGTTGGACCGTTTTCTACAAAAGCCCTTACCAATGTCATGCCAAGCGCCCCCGCAGCCAGTGTACCAACAATCCCTGCCAGCAGCACATAAGAGAAGCTTTCAGAAATTATCATCTTTCGGAGCTGCCGGTTCGTCATGCCGATGCTCTGCATAGTAGCAAACTCATGGCGGCGCGTGATGATATTGGTCATAACCAGATTGATGAAATTGATCAGCCCCACCAGAGCAAATACAGCGCCGATCACTCCACCGATCAGCAGGACGACATTTTTCACACCGGAAACAGTCGCTTTCATTGTCAAGATGGAGGTGTAGGCAACATCTGTATCTTGCGCCAAATGGTTCTCCATATCCTGTTGGTACTGTTCCTCTACATCAAAGAGGAAACCATATAAAGTAGGCATTTCATAAATCTCTTTGAATTTGTTTTCGGCCATATAAATCCCGGGACCTTCTATCATTCGCGAGATGTTAGAACCACCGCCAGTCAAATCTACTTCGCTGTCAGTACCCGCAACTTTTGCAATCACCGTGAATTTCTCGGTTGGTATTCCATTTTCATAAAATTGAATGGTATCTCCAACTGATAGACCATAGTAATTGGGATTCTCCGAACCACCCGCTAAATTACCTCTATCATTATATTTTGCTACTAAAATTACATTGTTTTCATTCCATAGCTTTTCTTTCAGGACAGACAAATCAGTTTCACCCTCGATAATATCCACTCTATCTAAGAAGTTTTCCGAAAAGCCAAACACATTTCCGAGAGGATGGTTATCCGCAGCCAGTGCAGCACGATTTCTTTTATTTCTTGTTTGGTAAACCCCCTGGTTGATGTGCTCCGGCAACATTTGGCTATTTTTATATGTGTTATCAACCACATAGGGAGTTCCCCAATCACAGGAAATATGGTCATCTTCAAAAGTGTTTCGGTATAGGTAGACTTCATTCATTACTCCGGACTGCTGTTCGATTTCCTGTACCGCCCTCTCTGGAACAGCGCTGTTATGACCAAAGTCATTTCCAAATGCCGCTTGAATGCTTGGGCTATATACCATAAAATCACTTCGGGTCTGTTTTGTAATATAGGCATCTTCGTCAAAACTGCCGCTGAATATAAACACCGAGTTCAGAAGGACAATGCTCAGAGTCAGGGAGATCACAATAAAGACCGTCCGGCGCTTATTGCGTTGGAGATTGGCTTTCGCCATACGGGGAATAACTGCTCCGGCATTTGTCTTTTTCCGCTTTATGGAAACAGTATCCTGTTCTACATAGCGGATAGCCTCGATAGGTGACACACGAGAGGCTTTCTTCACCGACTTTCTGGTACTGATATAAACCGTAAGTCCTGAGAACAGGATCGCACCTACGATAATGCCCCAATATGGGAGCGTACCGACCTCAATGTTTCCTCCGCTGTAATCAACAGCAAATATCTGGAGTGCCACAGGCAGAATACTGCGACCAAGTAATATGCCGAAAAGCAGTCCGAATGGTGTACCAATCAGGAACAGGTACAGCGCCTGCCGGTTGACCAAACGCTTGATCTGCTGGGAAGTAGTTCCCACAGTCCTCAGCAGGCCATACTGCCGAATGTCGTTGGTAACTGCAATCTCAAATACATTGTAGATCAGCAGATACCCGCAGAACATGAACAGGATTCCAAACACACTGGCTACCAGCCACATCATAAGACCACTGTCACCGGAAATGATGGGGTTAAGGGCAACGCGAACCGCGTTGTCTGCATTGATATCGTCCGGATTGCCGCCGATATTGCGGACAAGCTCTGAAATGCGGTCCTTTACCATATAGTTATCCCGCATCACTACATCCGCACTATAAATGCCGCAACCAATACGCCCCTGCGTAATATCACTCATCATCTCTGGATTTTCTTCCAAAAACGCCTTAGAAACAATGACCGATTCAGATTTTTCGTTTGGCGTGTCATAAATACCGGATACGACCATATCAAAATGATAAATTTGACCACTTTGACGGGCCTTCAATTCAATGGGAATTTCTGCCCCAATTTTTTCTTCGATGTTCAGATCCTTCAGTATATTGGCAGAAACCAAAACCTCATTTACTTTTTGAGGGGCAGAGCCTGTACGCGGCGTCAGCATCCGAATCTCCAACTGGGCCTGATCGGCGTAATCGACCTCTGCAACACGCCGGTTGGTGTTGGTCATAATATCAACAGGTACCCAGCAGCCCACCTTTTCAAACATGGCATTTTGTTTTAACTGCTGAAACTGCTCCTCGGAAAGTCCCTGCACCAGAGCATCAGCAGATGACCCCATCAGTTTTGCCATGCTGTATTCCAGCGTCCCACTGGCACCCATGCCAATGGTCAGGACTGCCGTAAAGAGAAAGGTTGTCAGGGCAATCGCAATGACCGCAATCACATTCCGCATTTTGTTGCTTCGGAAGCTGCGGTTTGCCAGCTTTTTGATGACAGCCTTGTTGTTATTGCCAAATAGAATGTCATTCATAGTCCCGCCCCCTTTACTGCATAATCTTACCATCCTCGATCCGAATGATACGGTCAGCAAGCTGGGCGATCTCACTGTTATGGGTAATCATCACGAGGGTCTGGTGGAATTTCTGGCTTGTGGTTTTCAGAAGCCCCAGCACATCGGCGCTGGTTTTGCTGTCCAGGTTGCCGGTGGGTTCATCAGCCAAAACAATAGCGGGCTTTGACACCAAGGCGCGGGCAATGGCTACGCGCTGCTGTTGGCCGCCGGAGAGGTTATTGGGCATATTGTTCAGCTTATCCTCCAGCCCCAACATCTGTACTACTTCGTTCATAAACTTCTTGTCTACCTTGTTTCCGTCCAGCTCCACAGGCAGCACAATGTTTTCAAAGACATTCAGCACCGGCACCAGATTGTAGTTCTGGAAGATAAAGCCGATCTTTCTTCTGCGGAAAACGGTCAGTTCTTCGTCTTTGAGTTTGGACAGCTCCTTGCCATCCACTACAACCTGGCCGGAGGTAGGCACATCCAGCCCGCCGATCATGTTCAGCAGTGTGGATTTACCGCTGCCGGAGGTTCCCACGATGGCTACAAATTCGCCCTTTTCTATGGAGAGGGTCACACCATCCAAGGCTCTGGTAATGTTCGGCTCTGCGCCATAATATTTTTTCAGTTCAGTCGTTTGCAAAATGCTCATAAAGAACACCATCCTTTCTTTTTGATAAACCCATTGTAACGACCAAACCTCACAGAAATGTCACGAGCCACAAAAAATTTCCGCTAAATTCGGCCCCAAATGTCACAAGCCTGTGACATTTCAATTTTTGGGGCGTGTCGGCGCTACTTTCGGAGTAGGAAAACAGAAAAGGTTGAGCCTTTCCCGACCTCGGACGCCACCCTGATATAACCGCCCTGCAAGGTCACGATCTCGCGGGCCAGATACAGGCCAATCCCAATACCGTCCACATCATGCACCGCATCTTCCCGGTAAAACCGTTTGAAAATCGTCCCCTGGTGCTGCTCCGAAATGCCGATGCCGGTGTCGGCAATGTCGATCTGCACATACATTTCCCAGCCTTCCACGGACACACGGATCTGTCTGCCTGCCGGGGTGTACTTCACTGCGTTGTCCAGAATGTTGAACAGGGCTTCGCTTGTCCATTTTCTATCGTGACACGCATCCAAATGCTCCGGGCATTCCACCTGCACATCTATTTGTTTCTTTTCGGCATTGAGCAAAATCCCGCCCAAGGCAGCGGCAAGGGTATCATAAACCGGCTGCAGTTTTTGCTCCAGCGAAATGACTCCGGTTTCCAGGCGGGAGGTTTTAATCATGGCTTGCATGAGGAAGTCCAGCTTATCAAGCTGGCTGGCCTGGGCTGTCAGAAATTCCTTTTGCTTCTGTGGGGGAACCTCGTTTTCAAGCAGCGTGTTGTTAATCATCTTCAAGTTGGCAATCGGGGTCTTGACCTGATGGGAGATGTCAGAGATCAGCTCTTGCAGGTCAGCCCGTTCCTTTGCGATGCTGTTTTTATTTTCCTGCATAACTTCGTACAGCCGCCCCAGCCGGTAGTTGATTTTATAGAACAGGCTTTCTTCCTCAACCGTCTGCTTGGGCTGCATATCCCCGGAGAGCATATCATCCATCTGACCACAAAAGGCATCGGAGAACCGGACCAGCTTCCGGCGGATCAGGGCCACAAAGAGGATAACGCAGAGCAGTACAAAAAGACTGAACAGGAACACACACCGGACAGCGGTTATATTCCGGGTCAGCAGATAAACAGCGGTGCAGACTGCACCAACTGCCAGTAGCAGAAGTGTTCCCAAAAGGACGCAGGCTTTGTTGATGGAGAGTTTTCGCATATTCATTTGAGCGCCCCTCCGATCCACATATAGCCCATGCCGTACACTGTCTTGATGTACTGGTGTCCATCCGTTTCAATTTTGTTCCGCACCCGGCTGATGGCTGCGGTCAGGGCGTGTTCATCCACAAAGTTCCCATCGGCATCCCACAGTTTTTCAAGAAGCACCTGCCTGGTCAAAACATTCTGCGGGTTTTTGGTCATGATTTTCAAAAGCCGGTATTCCAATGGAGTGAACACCAGCGGCTTACCAGACAAAGAAGCAGTCATTTCCGAGAAATTGATGGACAGTGCGCCGTCCTCATAGCTATCCCCGCCGCCAGACTGCTTTGCCAGCCTCCCCAGCACCACAGACAGCTTCTTTTGAAAGACGCTCATTGGAAATGGCTTGATCACATAGTCCTCTGCACCCAGTTCATATCCTTTGAGCATATCGCTCTCCATATCATTTGCGGTCAGGAAGATCACCGCTGTATCCGGCCGGCGCTCCTTTACCTCACGGCAGAAATCAAAGCCATTCCCGTCCGGCAGGTTTACATCCAACACGATCAGGTCATAGTCCTGCTTTGTCAAAAAATTGCTGGCTGCTGATTTTGTCAATGCAGAGTCCACGACATAGCCCGCAGCATCCAGGTTATAGCACAAGGTATTATTCAAAAGTCGGTCATCTTCGACTACTAAAATTCGCATTGTATCACACTCCTTCATTCTTAGTGTAGCATCCAAATGTCACAGAAACCTCACGAGAAGATTATTTTTTTGTATTTTTGAAACGACGGTCTGCCGGTTTCTCTGCATCCTTGGGAATCAGCCAAATGGTAGCCATCTTTACAGCGCCGGGGATACGCCCACCGGCACACAGATAATTGATCTGCCTTGGGGTAACACCCCATTTTTCACTTGCTTCTTTCAGCGTCATATAATCCATATAGTTTCCCTCCAATATGGCTTATTATATTTCTTTCACTCGAAGAATACAAGGATGCAAATGGGGCGCAAGGCTATGTGCCAGAAGCACTTTGAGACCTTGCGCCCTTTGTTATTCTATCCTAAAAATACTTTGCCAGCTGCTTCAGACCACGCCGAATGCTGTCACGGACACGGCTTGGGTCTACACCCTCCGCTACTGCTATCTCGCTCACACGCATACCCAGGTAATACCGGGCATAGATCCTCTTGGCCTGCTTCTCTGGCAGAGCCATCACAGCGGCATAAAGCTGCTCCCGCAGCTGCTTTTCCTCCAGAAGCATTTCCGGTGTCTGGGGCTTCACCAGGATCGCATTTTCAATGCCGTTGTCGCAGTCCAGGGAGTAATGCGCTTTATAGCGATACGTCCTCCGGTTATAGGCAGCTTCTGCACGCTCAGCGGATCGGATTGTCTCCAGCACATCTTCTGTTACTTCTACAAAGTGATCGTTTTTATAAACATCGGGATACAATTCCCTGAGATTGACTTTCTTCATTATGTACCTCCATTTTGATTCACGGGCGATTGACGAGTGAATCGAAAGGAGGCGGAGATCGGCATCGACATACTTCGGGAGCTTTCCCGAAAAATTGACAATAAAAAGCGCCAGCTCCCCGCAATGGGAAACTGGCGCGACAAAAACACCTACTATCCTGCTGTTTTAGATGGAACGATAATGCTGATAGATAGCCATACCTCCCCGGAGGAGGGGCAAGGCTTTTTTTAGCAGGTGCTCGTGGCTATTATGAAAAAAGGAAAAAATTGACACGGCGATACCTCCAAGATACCGCCGTATCCTTAAAAAAGGGCGACTTTAATACACCCTCCGTATTCTTATTTTTCAAAAGAAAACGGCGGTCTGAAATTTGTTATTTCAAAACCGCCGTAAGGCTACTGTATTTTGTTTTGGCGCACGAATATCCAGCCACCGAAACAACGGTTTTTTTTATTTCCGCTGGGTGGCTATATTCTTATCGTAAAGTTTACAGAAAATCTTCTACGCGATGCTGCTCTATTACTTCTTTTCCAATAAGTGTAATCGCCCTTTGAGGACACTGGTTAATACACCGATAGCACATGGTACATTGATCATGAGCCTGAACTCTATTATCAATTATAGAAATGTTTTTCATCGGACAAAGCCCTGCACACTTTCCACAACAGATACAAGCGTTAGGATCAATATGTAATTGATCTGTGTATGAGCGTGTTTTGTTGTAAAACCATAGTCTTTGTCCTAATAACCCCGCAATATGGTAAAACACATTTATTCCTTCCTGTGGGGGACGGTTCTCTTTTAATTGATGTGCCGCTTTTATTAACTTATTTGTGGCATCTTTTATAAGCTTTCGATTTTGGGGTATTGACCTTTTTAGCGTCTTAACATCACAAATACAATCCGGCATTTTAATGTGAAGCCCTCCTATGATATGAGCCCCATATTTTTTCATCAGTCTGGAACCAAGTCCAGCTCCATCCCCACTAAATAGTCCCATAGTCGCAATAAAAAAAATCCTTTTCCCATACCATACGGTATGGTTTTTCACAATAAAATCTCGGACAATTTTGGGGAGATTACTATAATAAATCGGATATGCAAAAATAATTTCTTGATGCTGGTTTATAGCCTCTAAAATCGAATTATCTTCTATCGAAATGATAGGAGAACCAGAAGCATATACTGATACAAATTTCTTTATACAATATTCCGTATTTCCTGTACCGCTAAAATATATTCCAATCATTTTAGTCCTCTGTTATTTTCAAAAATGAAAGAGCAAAAATATCCATATAATCAATTACTTTTTGTTTCCAGTTTCCATTATAAGAAACATTATTCATTGTTGCCAATGATGTCAGTCCATGTATGAAAGCCCACAATGCAATAATGACATCAATTTGTTTTTCTGCTGGATAGTTTACACGGTTCAACAGTTTAGAAACAACAGTTTTGTAAATGACAAACGGCCGAAAGTTTTCTGCATCTGAACCCAAAAAAGTTAGGTCTATTTTTGCATTGGATTGAGAATATATGAACGAAAAGTAATGTGGATTGTCTACGAAAAACGAAACATAAGCAACCCCCATATTTTTCAAAAGCTCTGGAGTGTTTTCATAATTGAGGATAACCTGATCCAGCATTTGCGAAAATTGATCCGTAATATGTTGTTGCATAGCATCCAATAATTCTTCTTTACTCTGAAAGTGGCTATATGGAGCGGCATGGCTTACACCACAGGCCGCAGCTACTTTACGGAGAGAAAAGGAATGTAATCCTTCGGAATTAACAATTTCAATTCCTTTTTCAATTAGGGCGTTTCTTAAATCCTTATGATGATATTGCTTTTTAGGCATAACTGTACCTCCAAAAATCTTTACACTGTCTACATTATATCTTTTTATCTTTACACTGTCAAGTTTTGCAGTGTAGATAATTCAAGATATATATTACCGGAAAATGTAAAAGTAAAATACAGTGTAAGTCTCCATGCTAAAAGCAAATTAAGATTTTCTACTTTGACATTAAATGTGTTCGTTATGCAAATTCTTGTTGCACTATACTTTTCAATTTTGTAATCGGCATAATCAAGCCTATCGACCAGCATAATAAGGTTATTCCTTTGTGCAAATCGGCACGATAGAATATACTTGAGGTGAGTGATTATGCCGATTGATGATTTGACTGCTTTGGGGCAAAAAATGCGGGAAGCCCGAAAGAAAAAAGACCTGACACAGCAGGAGCTTGCGGATCTAAGCCATGTATCTGTCAAGCAGATCGCCAGCATTGAAAAGGGACAAATCAATCCGTCCTATTTGATTTTGAAGGCATTGGCAAAGGTGCTTCCGCTCTCCCTGGACACTCTGATCAATCCAGATGTTTCTCCAGATGATGAGGGAGCCAATCAGATGAAGATGCTTTATTGCAGCTGTCCGTCAGAAATGCGTGAAACCCTCTTGCATCATACGCAGGAGACCGCGAAAGAACTAACAGAACTATCCGAGAAATTTGAAACGAATTGAGCCGGTGAGTGAAATTTGACTGTTTCCTCACTGGCTCCTTTCATTTCCGGGTAAAAAGAGGCAAGCAATGCCGGTGTTAATACACACCGACCCGCAGAGCGCAAAATCCCTCCGTGATTTTCCTCTCCGCTTGCTTGTTGAGGGCAGCGCCCCCAAGCCCCTTTGAACACAGAATTTCATTCTGTGGCTGCGCGTTCTGCGAACGCTTTTGACCAGGACCAGCTTACCGCTGGCCGTGGTCTTTTTCTTTTTCAACATCCTGTTCTATCTCCATTTTCAGCACTCGATCTACATTGGCCTTTGCCGTTAAAAGCTCCCGCATTTCCTCACGGGAACGCCGGTACTCGGCATAGGTCTTTTTCTTTTCTTCCAGCAATTTCGCGTACTCCGTCTGCAACTCTTTGACCTTGGGCAGCTTCTTGACTCCCATCTCATCAAAGGCATTCTTAGCAGCCTGGTGGAGCAGAATTTCTTCCTCATGTTCCTCCCGGAATTTCTTAGAGTAGCCCGCCTTGCGGTATGCCACATAGACCTCACGGGTCTTGGCATAATTTACGATGTGAGTACGCAGAACAGCAATCTCTGCCATGCGCTTTTCAGCCGCTTTGATCTGCGCCGAAAGCTCATTGTGATGTGCCGTGGCAGCCGCAGCCTTTTCTTCCAAAACCGCATACTCCAGCAGGTTATGCTCTGACAAGTAATTCATGGTCTGTGCCATTTGTTTCAGATTGAAAACCTTGGCCCATCGAGCATAACCAGCACCTTTTCCTGCCTGCAATTTTGCCTGAATGTCCACCAGCAGATTGACCTTCGGCGGCTCTGCCTGTGTGACTGTTTTCTTTCGTGGGATATGCGCTTTCTTGCCGGAGAGAACTGCCTGCAAATCTTCCAATCCATATCCTTCGCCCAGGCTGTCCATGCGGGCGGCTTTCTCCCAACCGGGGAGCTTCAGGCGATACGATTTTCCGCGCTTTGATACTTCACAGTCGGACTCTTTCAGCAGCTTCAGCAGTTCCTCAAAATTAGCAGGGCTTTGTGATAATGCGTTGTCAATCGTCACACGAAGCAGCTCTCGGTGAGAGGGCTTTGCCTGATCGCCCAGCCATTTGTTATAGCTCTTTCCGTGAGGGTTCGGATTCTCCACAATGGACAGTCCGTTTTCGACGCAGATGGTGTCACTTAACTGTCGGACTGCCTTGGTGCTGCCCCAAAAGTTTCGGAATTTCCGGTCATATTCTAAGCTGACCGATGACCAGATAATGTGATTATGAATGTGCGACTTGTCTATGTGAGTGCAGACCACAAAGGCATGATTGCCTTTGGTAAAACGCTTGGCAAATTCTACGCCCAGCCGATTGGCTTCCTCCGGTGTGATCTCACCGGGGCGGAACGACTGGCGCACATGATAGGCAATCACATCATCCGCACCTCGCACTCGTCCGGTCGCGGCAATGTACTGCCGCTTTGCCAGAAGGAACTCCGCATCCGCAGTCCGACTGTCACACCCATAGCCGGTAATGAGCCTGCCGTTATCTGTTTTCTTTGGATTGGCCACATAGTCGATGATGTCACTGATCGCCCGACTTTCTGTGCGGCCCTTGCCGACATGAAGCGGCATGATTCTTGTGGTTGCCATAGGTCAGACCTCCCTCTCGAAAAAGAAAACGGCCTGCCGTAGCAGACCGTCTTGTGTTAATTTTCTATTTTGTATCTTATGACAGGAATCTGTTTTACTTTTTTGCCGATCGTTTGCCTTTCCAGTGCAAAGACCATGTTTGGTGTTCTTTCAAAAAAGCCTTCATCCTTTTTCCAACTCATACCGCATTTACAATGCTGCAAACCAATAAACTGCTGTTTCATTTTCCTGCCACAATTCGGACAGATTTTGTTGTTAGTACCCATATCATTCTTCCAGCTTATAAAAATCGTCCAAATTTAATTCATGCTTTAATTCTTCTTCTGTCGGCAGATAAGTAAAATATTTTGATGCAAATATCTGGTGATTATCTTCCGGCAGCGTGTACTTTACGATGGAGTCGCCTTTGTCTGCACAAAGAACAATACCGATAGGCTGTGAATCTCCCTCATTCATCATTTCACGAGTATAATAGTTCACATACATCTGCATTTGTCCCAGATCCTGATGGGTCAGTTTTCCCATCTTCAAATCAATCAGAACAAAGCATTTCAAAATGTAATTGTAAAATACTAAGTCGATGAAAAAATCCTGTCCATCCAGCGTAAACCGCTTTTGCCGTGCTACAAAAGAAAATCCTCGCCCCAGTTCCAGAAGAAAATGCTGAAGGTGGTCAATCAATGCCTGTTCCAGTTCACCCTCATACACATGGGTATCTGGCTGAATCTGCAAAAATTCCATCACATAAGGATCTTTGATTATTTTTTCATATTCAGGTTTCGGTTCTGTTGTTTGAATTTCTTTTGAAACAGCTACTTTGTCCTGGCTTGCTAAAATTCTCTGATAGTACATCGTGTTGATCTGCCGTTCTAACTGCCGGACGCTCCACGCAGACTTTACACATTCCTCCATATAAAAGGTTCGTGCCTGCTCATCTGGTACACGCATCAGAAGGCGGTAATGTGACCAACTTAATTCGCTCCACAGTGTGGAGCGATTTGGAAAGGTGCAATAAAATTGCCTCATATTACGCAGTCCTTGTACGCTAAATCCCTTCCCAAATTCTGCTGTTAGCTGTTCAGATAAATACTGAAGCAGCTTCTTTCCATATTCTGCTCTGTCATTTTCTCCACACGCTTTATAAATCTGTTCCCCAATCTCCCAATAAGTTATTACCATTGTGGAGTTCACCGTAGCACTTAACCTATGCTGTGCTGATACAATAGACTGGCGAATGGAATGATAGGTCTGTTCTGCATTTTGATTTATTTGCAAATTGTTATCCATTTTGTACTCTCCTTACTGTGGATGCTATTAAAATATTATACCACGGAATCAATAAAAACTCTCAAATCAATATTTATGGATTGATTTTGCAATTTATCTGCAAAATCTTCAATTAAAATCTCTTTCGACTCTTTTTCTGAGTAACAATGACTTCAATCTGTCTTTCTATTTTTATTATAAAAGTACCTCCAAATACTGTCGTAAAATTTTTTCCACCTTGAACATCCCAGCATATTGCATTAAAGCACGCAGGTTCTTATCTTTTCTACGGGCATAAGATTTTAGCGCTCCCTGAAAGGTCTGAATTTCAATTCTGCTGCGGCTTCTGAGCAAATCACAGATCGTTCGCTCCATATCATAAACCGGCACAGTATGCCCGAACGGAGTTTCCGCTGTTGTAAGTCCTACATCATGTAAATCTGCTTTAATCGTAAAAACTTGAATGCCTTCTGCTTTCATTTTGCTTGGATTGCATCCAGTTTTGACCGTAACTGTATATTCTATTGGCTCACGGTCTGTCAGATCGTGAAAAAATAAAGCTGTTTCATGTGAAAATACTGCTTGTTCAAATCGCAAATGAAGCAGATACATGGCATCCACCCAGGAATCTTTGGACAGATAAATCCCATGTGCGACTCTATACAAATCTCGTGAACGCACATAATCATAAAATACCGGCTTTGAAATTCCAGAAGATACGACCTGTGATGTTCGCAGCATTCCTTCTTGTTCTGTTAGCATCTGATCCAGCTGTTCAAATTGTCCCATCATGTCACTTCCTTTCGTACTAATATTATATTCAATATTAGTTCAAAAGTAAAGTCGTGGATATATAGTTTCTCTTTCCAAATTTAACAGACGGTGTTTGGCATTTTGTGGCTTTGCGTATTTTTTATCCATACACCCAATCCTGAATGGCAAATTTCAAACTCTGCACATTTCCCAGCAGCCAGATTGCAGCCAGCGGCAGCCCCATCGGGCTAATCAAAAATGCCATAACCAGCAAAATCACACCATTCTGCGGGGAATAGGTAATAAGCACAGCCACACCAAGCAGACCAATTACCATGCTGAGCAGACCAAGCACCAGACCAGATATGTAGATCAGCCCCGTGCAGAGCCAGACAAAAAGCGTCAGCACCAAAATGACCGGTGCAGTTACGATCATCAGCAGGTATTTCAAAATCTTCATTCCAGTTCCTCCTTCCAGCGGTCCAGATACCGTTTGAACAGGGTATCCGCTTCTTTTACATCATCTTCCGTCAACTCCCGTCTGCCTTTGGTCAGTTCAATCTCCAGATAAGTCCGGTAATCATCGGCTAAGAGGTCAAACAGTTCCTTGGGAGTATGGCACACCTCTCCGGTGCAATAGTGAAAGTCCTGGTCAAATTCAACCCTTACACATCCGTGACGGCTGATATAAACTTCGATAGTCTTATCTGCGGCCAGGTAGTCTGCAAAAATCTCTAATACTTTTTCAAAGGTCAGCATCTGTTTTCTCTCCTTTGCTACACTTTTATTCTATTCATATTATCCGGTACGGACAGGCAAAAGACAAGGATACCAGCAAAAAGAAAAAGCGGAGGGAGGTGCGGCGAAGAAACGCCGTTCCTCCCTCCGCAAACGGAGTATCTATCCCTGTTATGAAAGTTTAGAAAGCTGGGTAAGAATTTCCCTCACACCTTCCCATAACTGTTCCTGCCGCTGGGATATATCCTCCAAGTCAGCATCATAAACCCGCCCCGTCTCATGCACTTTGCGGGTCAGCTGATTCAAGTTGTTGCTGCTTCGGCGCATTAGGGAGACCAGCTCTTTCAGCTCCGGCAGATCCAGTTTGACCACATATCCATCCAGTGCCATTTTCCGCAGATAAGCACTCAGATTTTCTGTTCCGTATTGCTGCATCTTTTGATGGATCAGCTCCAGTTCCTCAGCGGACACCCAAAACAAAACCGGAACATCCCGCTTACGCTTTGCCATGGTTATCGTTCCGGCTCCCGTTTCTTCGGGGCGGCAGGCTTATGGGCAGGCAGCTCCTGTTTGAGCTTATCCCGTACTGAGGGGCGGGACGGTTGCAGTTTTTCTCCCTGAGTACGGCTACGCTGCTGTTCTTCTCGCACCAGATCAATAAAGCCATCCAGCACAGCAGGGTGGCTGTTCAGGACATAACCACAACGGACGGTTTCGGGGTTCTCGTTGGGAATGGTCTTAGCCCATTCCTTATTGCGTCGGGAGTAGCGCCCATCCCAGTCCTGAAGCTGGATGGTGTTGGCCAGGACCAGCGCCACACGCTCCATGCCATAGGTCTCGATCACGCCCTTTGCCGCATCGTGACTGAGATACATTCCATCGAAGTGTTCCCGTACCGCCGCTTCAATGGACTCCTTGCATTGGAGATTTACATTGTTGGAAGCTCGGTACTGCTCCAGCTCCCCATGTTCTCTCGCATAGGCGGCAGAGCGGGGATAGACCGGTGTTGTTTGCAGTTCCTCTTTGGCTCTGCACACATCATCGGCGCGGTTCTCAATGCTGTCCCGGATCACATCCATATAGCCGGTCTCCAGCTTTTCAAAATAGCGGTACACATCCGCCAGCGGCGAGGGAGATTCCAAAAGCGCCTTGGCCTGGGCGTCGGTCAGCTCCAGTTCCTCCATCGCCATCACGATGTCCTCACGGATGGTGTACTCATAGGTGTGGTGCAGGATTTCTTCCGGGGTCTGGCTTTTCAGCCAGTCCCTGTATTTGTCCTGCTCATCGGCCATCTTTTCATAAAGAGCCGTATTCAGATCGTTGGTATTCATGTTATCGCACCTCCTCATGCTGTTTTGGTTTCTTGTCAGTACTGCGGGGCGGCACCGGGCGTTTCAGATGATCCAGCACCGAAGGCCGTGCGCTTTTGGCAACAACAGCCTCAGCGTGTGCCGGTCCCTTTCCGTCTATGTTGAGCAGGGTATCCAGCTCCACCAGACGGGCGTTTTTGCTTCTCAGTTCTTCTTCATAAAGGAATGGCTTTCCAACTTCCTCCTTTGCGGCAGCCTGCTGCTGATAGAGGTTATCCAGCTGGGCCTCTGCCGCCTCCAGACGCTGCGGCATCTGGGCGAGGGCATTGTCGATACGGGTAAGATTTCCGCGAGGGTCTGTACCAAGGGTTGCCCGGTGGGTCATCTGTCCTTTCAGCAGGAGCGCATATTCCTGTTTCCAAGCGGAAAATTCCACAGACATGGCATAACCCCGGTAGCTGCCGATCTGCACCGGATCGGAGGTTTTGACCTCCTTGCAGGCATCCAAAAGGGCAGCACCGGCATTCTCCTTATCGGTCAGCAGATCTCCACGAATCTCCATACCGGCAAAGCCGTCCTCCGGGTGCGGGTGAGCTGCCAAAACCTCCAGGTCAGATTCAAAGCCCTTGATAAAGCCCTTGTGCTTTTCAATCTCCTCCGGGAAATATTTGAGCAACTGATCCTCCAAGCGGTACTGCTTACTCTGATGGTCGGCTTTCATCAGCTTCAGGCGGGATACCTCCACATCCAAATCCATACGCTCTTTGATACGGGGATCTCCGGCACACAGAGCCTTGATCTCAGCAAAACTGAGGGCGGTTTCATCCACATCATCGCAAGAGCGCACCGGCGATTTAGAAGTCATGATCTGGCTGATGAATTTCTGCTTATTCTCCACCGTCTGCCACAAATAGGCATCAAAAGTCCCCTCGGTGACATAACGGTACACATGAACCAAAGGGTTGCTATTGCCCTGGCGCTCGATACGGCCCTTTCTCTGGGCAAGGTCTCCCGGTCTCCACGGGCAGTCCAGGTCATGAAGTGCCACCAGACGGTCCTGTACATTGGTGCCTGCGCCCATCTTGGCGGTGCTGCCCATAAGCACACGCACCTGACCGGTACGGACTTTAGAGAACAGCTCTTTTTTCCGCACTTCGGTGTTAGCTTCATGGATAAAAGCGATCTGGTCGGCAGGCATCCCCTGAGCAATGAGTTTCTGACGAATATCGTCATATACCGTAAAGGCCGGTTCCTGCTCCGGCAGGGGTACAGTGCCTTCCAGTGCGTGAAGCAGTGGATTATCCAGCGTTTTCGCCGCCTTGCTTGCAGGAGCTTTTGCCTGTGGGGTAGAAATGTCGCAGAATACCAGCTGGGTCAGCTTGTCAGCTTCGCCATCCCGCCAGATCTGCATGATGTTGTCCACACACTGATTGACCTTTGTTCCAGGTTCGTCCGGGAGCATCTGGTTGACGATCCTTTGGTCCAGCCCCAGCTTGCGGCCATCCGAGGTAATCTTGAGCATATTGTCTTGGGACGGGTCAACGGTTCCGCTGTGTACCAGCGATGCGCGCTCCGAAAGGGCCTTGACCATTTCCTGCTGATGTTCGGTAGGCTGCGCCACGATGTTGTGGTATTCCACCTCCGGGGTAGGCAGATTCAGCTGGTCGGCAGTCTTAATGTCAGCCACTTCTTTGAACAGGTTCATCAGCTCCGGGAGGTTGAAGAACTTACTGAATCTCGTTCTTGCCCGGTAGCCGGTGCCTTCCGGTGCCAGCTCCAATGCTGTGACGGTCTCCCCAAATCGGGAAGCCCAGCAGTCGAAGTGGGTCATGTTCAGCTCTTGCAAGCGTTCATACTGAAGGTAACGCTGCATGGTGTAAAGTTCGGTCATGGAGTTGGATACCGGGGTGCCAGTGGCGAAAATCACACCACGGTTTCCGGTGATCTCATCCATATAGCGGCACTTGGCAAACATATCGGAGGATTTCTGCGCGTCCGATGTGGAAAGACCAGCCACATTCCGCATTTTTGTGTATAGAAACAATGGTGATAGGTAATCCTTTGAAGTAATCTCCGGATTTTCCCCCACCTCACGCCGGGCGTGCACCTTTCAGCGCACCCGGCCTACCATCAAACTGATTTACTTTCTTCCTTCAGATTTCAATACCACTGCACCCTCACGGGTACAGCGTACTCACAAATTTCACGATTTGAGTTTTTCTCGGTATTTCATAATTTTGCGCACCGCCTTTGCGTCCAGCTCAGGCGGTATTGGGCTGTTATGAACCATGCGGTGGCACGATTCGCAAAGCCATGCCAGATTGGGAACTTTATTGATTCTTTCGATTGGAAGCTGGTTGTCAATGTGGTGACAATGTTTTGGAACTGTTAGGGAAAATGGTTTTCCACAGCATTTGCACTTTCCCTTATCCCGGTTATAGGCATACTCCCGATTCATGAAGTATTCAAAGTTTGCCTTCCAGCCCTTTCCGTCTGCATAGCAGGCAAGGGCAATGTCCTCCGGGGTGTTAATGGACGGCCGGTCACAGGGCAGCGGTTTGTGCTTGTTTCGGTAATTGACGTACCGCCTGCGGCCTTCCACCGTGTACGGGGTCATCTTCTGGTCAAACGGTTTGCTCTCATACCGGCTGTGCGTGATAAACGCATGAGTGATTCCAAACCATTTTCCCTCGATGGGAATTGCAAAGGTTTTGCTTTCATATCCTTCGTGCCTGTGCGGAAGATTGCAGAGTGTTTTCAGCGGAATCTGCATCTGGTTATACTGTTTCGGGAACAGCTTTTTCCAAACGGCCAGCGCTGCATTGTTTACCCTGCGGTCGATTGCATGATAGGCGTGCAAACAGATGGACGGCTGGTAATACTGCGCCAGTCCCAGGATGATGGAGTTCACATATTGTATCTGGGCGGCCTGTGTATTTGGTTTGGAATACAGCTCAATACGGTGTACCTGTTCCAGTAGACTGCCAATTTTCTTGGACAGCCGTTCCATATCTGGCAATGGTTTTCCCACCAGATGTTCCGTCCACGTTGCAGGGTTCGGTGTTTTGCGCTTTCGTTCCGCCTTGACGATGTAACCGAGAAAATGTATCCCTCCTTTCCGCAAATCGGTTACATAGGTCTTTTCCTGCGACAGTTCCAGTTTCAGTTTTTGCCTAAAGTATTTTGTCAGCTCACGCTTCATACGGAATGCTTCCTTTTCCGTAGAGGTCAGCACCACCCAATCATCGGCATAACGGAAGTTATACTTTGGGGTGGTTCCTGCCCATTTCAGCCTGCGTGTATCGTTGCATTTGTGCTTGCATTTGCGATGCGGCTCCATATAGGTTCGCCCCACATACCAGTCAAAATCGTTCAGATAGATGTTCGACAGCAGAGGGGAAAGGATTCCTCCCTGCGGTGTGCCTGTTGCCGTTTGATGGTACAAATCCCGTTCGATATACCCGGCTTTCAGCATTTGGCTGATGATTTTCAGCACCCGTTTATCATGGATACCCATTCGCCATACTTTTTGAAGCAGTATCCGATGGCTGATGTTGTCAAAACACCCTTGAATGTCACCTTCCACTGCCCACACAGCCTGGTCGGGGGATTTACACCCGGCGTTGATTACATTGACAATATCCCGGATTGCGTGCTTTTGCGCCCGGTAAGGGCGGAAGCCATAGCTATGCGGATAAAATCTCGCCTCGCATATCGGCTCTATGATTAGCCGCACACATTCCTGTATGATTCTGTCCAGTACCGTAGGGATTCCCAGCGGCCGCATTTTGCCGTTGCTTTTTGGAATATATTCACGGCGGGCTGGTTTGGGCTGATATTTGCGAAAACACGATTGAATCAATAAAATTAGTTCATCTTTTGGCATTTGCAGATAGTTGTCCATTTTCACCTTGTCTACTCCGGCGGTTTTACTGCCCTTGTTGGACTTGATGTTATGGATGGCGGTCACAATGGTGACTTCATGCGCCATTGCTTCCACCAATCCGGTGAACGAAACGCCCTGCCCGGATTTCTCATAGAGCATATCCTGAATGGCTTTCAGTTCCGTTTCCGTTGAAAATCTGACGTTCAAATGCACAAGGCTTTCACCTCGCAGTTCGTCACCCATCTTTCAGGGAGTTATTGGATTTTCGTTTTGTGAAATTTGTAAATCAGTTTGACTCGTACCCTTCGCCATGGGGCATTTCAGCCCCGTGTAGCTGGCGTTACCCAGCCGCAGACTACTATGGTACGGCTGACTTCCTATTGCTTTCATTGCTCTGTAAAGCTCCGGCAATAGGCTCTCAAACGTTCCTGAATCTCTATCCTTGCGGTCATTGCTGACCATTGAAACCCTTAGGCCGCTACCTTACACCGGGAAAACCTAACCATGCTTTGAACCACAGTTTCTGCATGATTCCGTGTGGACATTTCATTCCACAGGGCATGTACGGAAAAACCAACCGCACACGCTTTTTCCAATTTTCACCCTTTCAGATGCCGTCTACTCTTACGATGCTGCATAGCTTTCACTAACGGATAGCCATAGGTTTCGGAAGCCCGCACCATTATTCTCCATGCCCCTTTGCAGGGGTTTAGGTTTTCAGGTTACGACTTCACCACGCTTTGTACCCTGCACATTTACAGATGTGCAACGCACAGTGGAGTATTAGCTCTCGTACTGCCTGCGGTTTGACAGACCGCTATGGGATTGCTCCTTTCCGGCATTGGTTCTGTACAGCAGGGGAATTTCACCCCTGATTTCGAGATTCAAGTTCTCTGTGATATTTTCTTATTGTTAAGTGCAATCACATGGCGCTGTTCGTCCTTGCTGTCAACAAGGGCTTATGCGCAACGTTTCGCACGGTTTTTATAGTTGTGGGCCTCGTCCACAAACAAACGGTCCACACCCAGCTGCTCGAAGGTTACCACATCGTCTTTTCGCCCCTCGGCTTGCAGCTTTTCCAGTCTGGCTTCCAGAGACTTTCTGGTACGCTCCAGCTGTTTGACGGTAAAACGCTCGCCGCCACTGGCCTGTACCTCTGCAATCCCCTCAGTGATCTCGTCGATCTGTTCATAGAGAAGCCGTTCCTGACGCTCCCGGCTGATGGGGATACGCTCAAACTGGCTGTGTCCCATGATGATGGCATCATAATCACCCGTCGCAATACGAGCGCAGAACTTCTTTCGGTTATGGGTCTCAAAGTCCTTTTTGGTGGTGACTAAGATATTGGCGGAAGGATAGAGACGCAGAAACTCCGACGCCCACTGCTCTGTCAGATGGTTTGGAACCACAAAGAGAGATTTCTGGCACAGTCCCAGGCGTTTGGCTTCCATCGAAGCAGCTACCATTTCAAAAGTTTTGCCTGCGCCTACTTCATGTGCCAACAGGGTATTTCCTCCATACAGCACATGGGCAATGGCGCTTTTCTGGTGTTCCCGCAGGGTAATGGCCGGGTTCATGCCTCCAAAAGTAATGTGGCTGCCATCATATTCACGGGGACGGGTAGAGTTCATTTCCTCGTTGTACTGGCTCACCAAAGTCTGGCGGCGCTCCGGGTCTCTCCAGATCCAGTCCCTAAAGGCTTCCCGGATCGCCTGCTGTTTTTGGGCAGCCAGGGTGGTCTCCTTGGCGTTCAGCACGCGGCGCTCTTTTCCGTCTGCGTCCTCTATGGTGTCATAGATACGGACATCCCGCAGGTTTAAGGAATCCTCCAGAATCTTGTAGGCGTTGGCGCGGCTGGTCCCATAGGTGGTATAAGCTGCCACATCGTTGTAGGATACAGAAGATTTCCCCTTGATCTGCCATTCAGCGGTAAAGGACGAATAGTTGACCCCAATACTCCGCTGGAGATAAAACGGGGTATTAAAGGTCTCATACATAAATTGCTGGATATATTCCTTGTCAATCCAGGTAGCGCCCAGACGCACCTCAATCTCCGACGCATCCAGGTCTTTGGGCTGGGCGGCGGTAAGAGCTTCCACATTGACTACATAAACCGGGTCCTGCTGTGCCGCCCGCTGCGCCTGACGCAGTTTGCGGCGTACATTGCCGGAAAGGTATTCATCAGCAGTCACATAATGGGGTGTGCCGTCTTTCTCCAACTGTCCCGGTACACGGAAGATCACGCCTTGCAGTTCTCCGGCCAGTTCTTCTTTTGTTTTTCCGGTAAGCCGGCTCATATAGCTCATATCCACGCAGGCTTTTTCCGAGATAGACACCGCCAGTGCTTCACTTGCCGTATCCACCACAGCCACCGTCTGATGGGGCTTGATGGTTCGTTTGGTGAACATATCCGCCTTGCGCTCCAGCTTTCCGTCCTCGTCGATGACTTCCAGTGCACAGAGCAGATAATAGGAAGAATCATCTGCATAGGCCAGACGGTTTGCACGGTCATTGATGAGACCGTATTTGGCAGAAAAGCTGTCATAGAGGCTGTTCAGTTCCGCCTGCTTTTGGGTAATGGTGCTGTCTGGAACCGCTGCATCCATCTGAAGGTCGATCAGTTCCTGCACACAATCGCGCAGTCCCACAAGACCTTTTACGCGGGCTTCTGCGGTGGTGTTGAGATCCGGGCGCACCATACGGCTGTTTTCCCGGTAGTACACCTGCCCGTCTACAATGACATAAGAATAGTTCTTCACATTAGGATCGGCAGGAATGGAGGTGCCAATGGCTTCGCCTTCGCCCAACTCCGGCAGCTCTGCCTCCTGATAAGTGCCATGAATGTACTTCACAGCATCATGCAGCTGGTCGGAAAGCTTCAGTCCCTCGATGGGGTTCACGGTGTAGTCCATACCATGTGCAGTGCTTACCGGCTCCTGTCTGCCCAGCACCATTTCCGGGTGGTCGATAAAATACCGGTTGATAGCAAATCCGTCCTCCGTCTGTCCGGTTTGAGTCCATTCCGGCACGATGTCCAACGGGTGGTCCCGTTTTTGGAGGAAGATGATGTCCGATACCACCTCGGCACCGGCATTCTTTTTGAACGCGTCATTAGGCAAACGGATAGCTCCCAGCAGCTCGGCACGCTGGACAAGATAGCGGCGCACGGTGGAATCCTTGGCGTCCATAGTATAGCGGGAGGTTACAAAAGCCACCACGCCGCCGGGACGCACCTGGTCCAGTGCTTTGGCGAAAAAGTAGTTGTGAATACTGAAATTCAGCTTGTTGTAGGCTTTGTCATTGACCTGATACTGACCGAAAGGTACATTGCCGATGGCAAGGTCAAAGAAATCACGCCTATCGGTGGTCTCAAAGCCGCCTACTGTGATGTCCGCCTTGGGATAGAGCTGCTTTGCGATGCGCCCGGAAACAGGGTCCAGCTCCACACCGTACAGACGACTGTTTCGCATTTCCTCCGGCAGCATACCGAAGAAATTGCCCACACCCATAGACGGCTCCAGAATATTTCCGGTCTCAAATCCCATACGGCCCACCGCTTCATAGATGGCCTGAATGACCGTAGGGCTGGTGTAATGAGCATTGAGGGTGGAGCTTCTGGCGGCGGCATATTCCTCCGGAGTCAGCAGCTCTTTCAGCTGGGCATACTCTAAAGCCCATGCCGGTTTCTCCGGGTCAAACGCATCAGAGAGACCGCCCCAGCCCACATATCGAGAAAGAACCTCCTGCTGTTCGGGGCTTGCCTGCTGTCCGGCAGCTTCCAGCTCTTTCAGCAAACGAATCGCATTGACATTTGCCTGGAACTTGGCTTTCGGACCGCCCTCACCCAAATGCTCATCTGTAATGCGGAAGTTTTTTGCATTGCGGCGCAGGTTAGCCTTGTATTCCTCATAGGAGGCTTCCTCGGCAGCTTTGGCATTGGGAAAGGTCTGCCACTGGCCATTGACCTGAATGGAAACCGGGTGTTCGTCCAGCACTTCCTCAAAGGTTTTCTCCGGCTCAGTCACAGGGGCTGGCGGCTCCGGCTCCTCGATATGCAGTCGTTCCACCACCACATCATAAGGCAGATTGTTCTTATCGCCCGGATAGACGGCCATGGTCTCGGAATGGAAGGTCGGGGATTCGGTAGCCGGTTGGGGCTGTTCCTGTCCAAAACCGTCCTGCTGACGGGCATACATCCCGCGCAGCAAAGGCGCAACCTCATCCCAGCGGAAATACAGCATAGCCAGACGCTTTTCCTCTGCATCCATGACTTCCAGTTCTATGCCCTGTGCCGTGGTACGGTAATCGACAATATCGCCGGTCTCCAGATTCAGTGTCTCAATCTCACCGGAATAGGCTCTGCTCAGCCAGTAGGCGATCTCGCTGTTGCTCCTGCCGGATTGCAGCAGCGTGGAAATCTGCTGTTTATCCGCTTCATCCATCAATCCATGGACCAATACATCCCGCAGGTCCTGATCTGCCTTGTCCGGGTCAATGGGAAGAAACTCGGTATAGTAAGCATTGCGGCGGTCTGCCCGAAGCAACTGCTCGAACTGTTCTTTACGCTCTGCCCGGTAGATGGGATATACCATACCGGTGGGCAGAAGCTGTACGGTGTCATCCCGCAGCTCGGTGATCTGATAGGCGTCATCCTCGATATACACGGTATCGCCCACGGCATAAACCGGGGTGGCAGGGTCATAGGAGGTTCTTTGCGGAGTTGGGCGGCGAACTGCATCATATTCCTCATCGGAAATGGAACCCTCGGAAGTCTGCTCTGTCTCGGCAGCTGCGATCTGCTCTGCATCCGACATCACCTGTTGGATAAACGGGTCATTATCCAGTTTTTCCGGGTCTGCCACCTGGCCGTTGACGATCCCCCTTTCCTCCAGGGCTTCCCGGATGGCGATAGGGTCGATGTGGTCAAAACGGTTCTGTTCTTCTTCGGTATAGAATCGGTCCTCCTGAATGAGCTGGGCAAGCCTGCGCTGTACCTTCGGCCAGGGCAGCTGCGTTTCCTCCGGGCTGCCGGCACGGACAACGAACAGGCTGTTGCTGCCTCCGTATTCCTGAGCCAGCCATGCGGCGGTATCTTTTTCTCTTGCATGGTCTTTCATATAGCGGACGACAGCCTGTTTACTCTCGATATTGCCGTTCCATGCACAAAGGGCAGTATCAATATCTTCCTGAGAAAGAGGGCGCAGAAGCTCATGGAGCTTTGGATAGGTTTTGTCGATCACTTCCCGGTGCAGACGCTGGCGGAACTCCGGTATATCAGAATAAAGGCGGATCAGCTCCATATCCTTAGAGCCAAGGATCGCACGGCGCACAGCGGCATTGCCCTCGATGACAGCATTTTCACGGTCAGAATGACCGCAGGCATTACGGTATGCGGCATCCTCGGAAATGGCGGCAGTCACCACAGGCTTATACTGCTCAAACTGCTCCCCAAGGGTAGGCTTTGGTGTTTCTTCATCCATCTCCGACTGCTGGGCTTGAATGGCATCTTCTTCGGCCAGTTCCTGTTCAGACTGGATCTTGTCATACTGTGCCTGTTCCTGTTCGGTAAGATAGCGGTCTTTCTGGACAAGAGATGTAATGCGCTTGGCAACCTTTTCCCAGTTCAAGTGAACATCCGGGCAGTCCTGCTTTTTATAGTGCAACCCTTTCCCGTCGTGGTCTTCGCCGCTGTGTGTTGCACCGGACAGTGCATGAGAGCGTCCGCCAATGCCATACTCGTCTTTGAGGAATCTCACTTTTTCCTTGTCCGTGTGGTTTTCCATGAAGAACGCATAGATACGGCCTTTTCCTCCGGCAAAACTGCTGCCGCTGGTCATGGCGGCGTCGATCTCATCCTCGGTAATGAAGTGCTGGACGGTTGGCACTTGGGAAAGGTCTGAAGAAAAGGTCCTGCGTGGCAGGTCAAGGTCCTTCAGGTTCTCCCAGATCTCCCTCGGTCTATGATAGTGAAAACGCAACAGGTCACGGTTCTGCTGATAGGCAGTCCAGAAGGCGGCGTATTCTTCCTTGAGGGTCTGGCGGAAAGCCGGGTCACTCAGCTGCTCCGTCAGGCGGCGGGTCTCCTCCGGGAACCCATTGCCTTTGATCTCTGACAGGCGGGACAAATATCCGGCTTCTCTGGCGTCATCACTGAGATCGTGGTACAGATACCAGAGCTTTTCTGAAAGGAGGGAGCGTTCATAGCCTGCCGCTTCTGCAAGCTCCACATTGGAGGCAAACTGGCCGCTCTCCAAAAGTTCCCCGATACGCTCTGCGGCGCTCTCCCAGGAAATGACCTGGGCAGACCTGTCATAACGGACAGACTTCCCATGGGAAAGATGGATACCATCCTCGGCATACCATGCGCTCACACTACCAAGGCCGTTGCCGCCGTGGTACAGCGTTTTCAGTATCTCGGCAATCTCAGCAGTGGTTTTCTGCTTTTCAAAGGCTGCAACCACACGCTCCCTCTGGCGGTCTGTATTGCCGCCCAAACGCAGCACATGGTCGATGTCATTTTGGGCAAAAGAAAAAGCAGAGGATGTATGCGCTACATTCTCTGCTTCATCTATGGATTGGATCTGTTCCGCTTCGGAGAGGAACAGGTTTAGGGTCAGCTGTTGATAAGCTCCGCCATCAGGATTTCCTCGGCCTGGGCTTTGCAGGTGTTCATCAGCCCCACCCACTTCATAGGAGCGCTGGCTTTCAGTTCCTCGGTGGCTCCCGCTTCCTTCGCCAGCTGGGGCATCATCTGCTCCAGTCTGTTCTGGGCGGTCTCGTCGATCTCCAGAAGGTGCGGGTACAGCTTCTCGCTCAGCAACATCTGGTTGTAGAGGATGGGACGGTGTTCCTTGAGGTAGGTTTTCCTCATCCTTCCGTACTTGCCCAGGGGTTTCTCCGGCTGCTGGCTCAGCTTCAGGTCGGGAATCAGATAGTCTCCGTTCTGGATATAGGTCATGGGATTGTTCATCTTGCTTGCTCCTTTCTTGGTTGGCTTCGCGCTCTGCATTTCGGACGGTGACGCCGATCTGCCGCAGCACCTGCTGGTTGATCTGGCTGACCGCTGTTCCCAGCGCCCCGATGGTGGACGGGGTGTTGAAATCAAAGATCGCCATGAAATCTTCGTGGTCGAAGTAGCGTTCCGGCTCCAGTCCGCAACGGGACATCAAAGCGTAAGTGATGCTGACGGTGGCGGCTGCCTTAAACTGCACTCCGATGTTATACTCATCATATTCCTCCAAAAAGGAACCGTCAACGATATAGAAGAAGTCCTGCTGATGCTCCGTCCAGTATTCCTCAGCCAGTTTTCCGGCTACCTCAGTGAGCTGTCCGGCAAGGTCATCACCGGAAACATCATAGGTGCGCTCCAGCATGACCTGCACGGAATCCAGATGGCGCTCCTCCAGCTGCCACAGCCAGGGAGTGCGGGAATGTTCACGGGTTCCGGTGTCGGAAATGTCAAAGACATAGCGCAGGCGGGGCCTGTCCCCGGAATCGTCCACCAGCGCGATCCCCTTGGAACCGCGCCTTACATACCGGCCCATCTTTTCATTCCACAAATCGTACTCTGCACAGGCGGTGGCGTCCGGTCGCTGGGCGTAGATCATCAGCTGTTCATGGAACGGGTACTTGTAAAGGCGGGAAGCAGTGGTGAGAAACCCTGCCCATTCCTGCCAGCTCCCCGTGAGCTGCGTTGCCACCTTGTCCGCCATCTGTGCATATAGTTCAGCTTTGGTTGGCATGGTGTTCTGTCCTCCTTTCGGTTTTGGGGTAAAAGAAAAGCAGGAAACCTAAATGATTTCCTGCTGGGTGAAACTGTGAATATTAAATTATTATTGGTTATACAAACTGCAATTTATCTTAGAAATTACAGCGATGTTATTTTGATAAACTTTCAAGAATTGAAATATCATGCTTATCTTTATCTCTTAATTCATAACCTGAATGGAAAACTTTTTGGCCTTTTAAAGATATACAAGGAATTGTTTTGCCTTCAAAAAAAACACTACCAAAGTAATCTTTTTCAAACTCATACCATCCACCCTCTAAATCAGCTTGTTTTGAAGTTCCGTCCTCATTTAAAACGAACGGGTGAATGTCTAAGTAACCAAGTTCATCACTATATAACTCTATTCTAACCGGTTTCCAGTCTGTATCAATTTTATAGCCCAGATTCAAAAGCACATTTAACAATTTTTCCGTATGTTGAGCATCAAAATTTATATCTATATCTCTATGAATTCTTGTTTGTTTACCAGCTAAAATATCTACACCCCATCCGCCATCCAACCAGTATGTAATTCCAGTATTTTCGAATAATTCTATTACTTTCATTAAATCTTCTTTTGTTGTTATTTCTTTTCTACCCATACAAAGTCTCCTTTACAACTTCTATATAATTGTTTAGTTAAGTCAATATCAATATCTAATTGCCAAGGCTCAAAATCAAAAATCATGGTCATCACACTCCTTTTTAAAATTCCGATTTGTTGCTTACATTATAGTTCATTCATCCCTCCAAGTATAGTGGGATTTTGTAAAGAATTGAGAGAAACCGCCTTCCCATCGAACAGTTTCTCTCACTATGTCATCCCGGCACGATAAATTTACTGGTCAAAATCCGGGTACAGCTCCAGCTGGGCAAAGTCCTCATCGGTCAGCGCACAGAGCTTCGTAAGGGCGCTGTCGGTCAGCTCCCTCAGTTCCGTTTCCTCCGGTGATAGCTCGCCGCGTATCTCACGCAGGCTGTTGATCAGTCCGGTGCGGCTACCGGTATTGTAAATGCACATCGCCTTACATACCGGCCCATCTTTTCATTCCACAAATCGTACTCTGCACAGGCGGTGGCGTCCGGTCGCTGGGCGTAGATCATCAGCTGTTCATGGAACGGGTATTTGTAAAGTCGGGAAGCAGTGGTGAGAAACCCTGCCCATTCCTGCCAGCTCCCCGTGAGCTGCGTTGCCACCTTGTCCGCCATCTGTGCATAAAGTTCAGCTTTGGTTGGCATGGTATTCTGTCCTCCTTTCGGTTTTGGGTAAAAGAAAAGCAGGAAACCTAAAAGATTTCCTGCTGGGTGAAACTGTGAATATTAAATTCTGGTCAACCTATTGGTTATACAAACTGTAAGTTGTTTATCCAAAATGGAATGGAATGACCATATCAAGTAAAAATGCAAGAACTATACTAATTGTTCCCATTAGCACAGAACTTCTCAATGTGTCCCTCCTCAAAACAGTAAGTCCAATAATAAAGACTGCCAATTCTAAAACAGAGAGTGCTTCGAAATATCCCCATCCATATACGAAAGTCATGTTAAACAATACTGCTAAAATCAATATTGATAGCATAAATGCTGGTTTGCCTTTCCCTTTCGCATACCAACAGACAAATGCCAAGAACGGAGAAATAATGGTAAAGCCAAACCAAATCATAGCGTAGCTCCTTGGGAAAAAACCTGCAACATAGTTTGAATACAAATAGTAACTTGTAACCATACCGACAAAAAATGCAAAAACATTGACGCTTGCTCTTATTGCAGAATTACTATAAATAGAAATACACAGTGCAATCAATACCCAAATTGCAAAACGCCCAAGGAAATTATGAACATCTAATGCTCCATCTATTGCCATAAGCACACTTGGAAGTTCAACTTGACGAAAATCCAAAAATTTTGAAAAAGTCCCCAAAGCTATTCCAAGGAACAATACAGCTATGGTATTTATAATTTTTCTATTACTAGATATGGGATTTTCTGCACTTCTTATATCATTCAAAAACTTGTTCATAGGCATCTCCAAAATTCAAATTTTCCAGTTCTACAAACTGGAATTTTCGTTTTCACTATTGTTTCTTATTTGAAATCATACCACCTATTACCTGAACAATTAGAGCTATTCCAAAACCAACAACACCACCTGCTAAAGTAATTAGAATGATTTCATCATAATTAAATCTATTTGCAGCAAAAGACCATATTCCTGCTATGATTGCAAATATTAAAGCAAAGCCTACATACAATGTTCTTATAGTCTTTCTATTCGTTGTTGATACTGGTTCTATCCCTTTAAGAATATAATCAGTCGTGACTTCAAAAAGTTCACTCATAATAATTACTTTTTCTAAATCTGGTGTGCTTTGTTCACTTTCCCATTTTGATACAGCTTGTCTTGATACGCCAACCTTATCAGCAAGTTCCTCCTGTGAGTATCCGTTTTGCTTTCGTAAATATTGTATTCTGTCTGCTATATTCATCGTCAATTCTCCTTTCCCTTTTGCAAAATCATAGCATTTTTTATAGTTGCATTACCACCACCTATGCTTGGAAAAGTGTCAACCAACGGTTTCATTTAGGCTATTCGGAAAATTCTTATTTATTGCTTACATTATACTTCATCCATCTCTCTAAGTATAGTGGGCTTTTGTAAAAATGTGAGAGAAACCGCCTTTTCTTCGGACAATTTCTCTCACTATGTCATCTTGGTACGATAAATTTACTGTTCAAAATCCGGGTACAGCTCCAACTCGGCAAAGTCCTCATCGGTCATCGCACAAAGCTTCGTAAGGGCGCTGTCGGTCAGCTCCCTCAGTTCCGTTTCCTCCGGCGAAAGCTCGCCGCGCATTTCATGCAGGCTGTCAATCAGCCCGGTGCGGCTGCCGGTATTGTAAATGCACATCAGGTTCATTTCCTCAAAAGTAAAGTTTCCCATATCAAATCTCCCTTTCTGCGCTCTTTTTTTGCGCTGTCTTTTTGTGTTCTGCTTTGGGCTGGCTTTTCAGCTGGTTCACAACGGATTTCTTCTTTTCCCGTTCCTCCCGATGGGTGGCGACTGCCAGATCCATCAGGGAAATGGGCTGACCGCTTCGGGCCTGCTGTTCCAGCTCTGCCACCGTAGGCTCTTTTGTGCCATTGTTGATGATGCCGTCGATCATGCCGTAATCGTCCTCTACGGCCATCTCTGCATTTTTCAGCGGATTTTCCGGCAGGAATCCGGGGATCTGGGTAAAACCAACGCTGTCGCAGTAATGACAGGATACCTTACCGTCCTGTTTGATCGCAACGATGTCGCTGACGCTCATGGAGGGACTGTGAAAGTCTACGGGTTTTTCCAGATTGAATTGCTGATAGAGTTTTTCCAGCTGCTCCGGCACAGTGCCAGACTCACTCAGCGGAGCGGTGTAGATGAGGTCATAATTGCTGCGGTCTACGGAAACATCATGGGACTCTAACCAGTCCAGATTCATAAAGCTCACATTCTGCGGATCGTCACGGCTCACCTGGTAGATGGCAAAGCAGTTTCTGTTCTGGGAGAGAAATGCCTGTTCTCGTTCCTGCTGATGTTCCTGACGCTCCATGACCTTTTCGTGGAACTGAGGGCTTTTCTCCCATTCCTCGCGGTCTACGCCGAAAAGACCGCCATGATCCATGATCTCCTGTGGGTCAAACACCATGCTCTCCGTATTGTCCTCATGCAGCACATAGACAGTCAAACCGGCGGCATCCAGTTCCAGCGCCCGTTCTCTTGTAACAGGGAGCATCCCGTCATAAGAGTAACCGTATTTCTGCATATCCGGTGTGGAGACCTGCTCATCCGGCGTTGGGTATTCATCCAGCGCCTGCTCCTGTGCCTCCGGCAGCTGGGAAGAAGCAGTCATCTGACTGGCCTCTGCCTGCATCTGCTGGTAGGCAGCTTCCTGCAAAGTCTCAATCATGGACAACGGTGCGTATTTTACAGAGTCTCTGTCCAGATCGTTGTCATCACAAATCTGGAGAACTGCCTTCATGCGGGAAAGCTCCGGCATATCCAGCTGACCGCCATCCAGCTCTTTCATGGACGCGGCATCGTAAAGGGTGTAGTCCCAGCCGCTGTCACAGGGCTGGATATGAAGATAGGTGGCATCGTCGATCAGAAACAAAGCCTCCTGCTGGTTGGCGTCTGCCCCCAGCGCCTCCATTTCCGGCATGGCCGCAGCCAGTTCCTTTACTGCTTTCTGTACCAGCGGATTGTCACGGTAATAGTCGATTGCCTGAATAGTGTCCAGGTCAATGGTCTGCCCGGTCAAAATCGGAAAAGGTCCTTCATAGTCGCTTCCGTCTTTCAGCTCAAAACCAATTCCTTTGATCCCGTTCATTCGCTCTGCCGGAATCTCCTGATAAATGCGGACAGCTTCCTCCAAAGACAGGTTATCGTGGTATTCTCCGAGGTTTGGAAACTCCATGCACTCTGCTACATAGTAGGTTAGATTGCCAGTCGGCTGCTCTATCGGGGCGGTTTCCGGCTCTGCTTTTGTATTGGGGTCAATTCCACGCTCTTTGCAGATTTCCTTATAGTGGCGCTCAATATCAGAGATCAAAGTGCCGGAGGTCTTATTGATGGTCTCCAAACTGGCTCTCAGCTCTTTCAGTTCCTTGCCCTGACTCCAGCTGGCAATATAGCCGAAGCTGTTTTCTCCGGTCTCGATGCCAAAATACTTACAGACCGCATAGGAGATGCTTTCAGCCTCCACTTCCTCCGTGTGGCGATTTTTGATTGCCTGTTTTTCTGCGGTTGGATCTTCCTCAACTGCAAGACGCCATTCAAACTGATTTTCGTCCACATAGCGCCAATCCATATCAGAAGCAAACTGTTCAGCTTCTCTTTCTGTGGCAAAATCCAGCTTGAAATCATGCTTGGTTCCACCTTCGCTTTCCAGCACAACCTTCCATGACGGTAGCATTTCATATTTTTTAGGGTCATGGAGCTTGCTGTGGGCAATCTCGTGGACTGTGGCCGAAACCGTCTGCACCTCACTCATGCCCTGACGAATGGCGATTTTCTGATGATCGGCAGAAAAATAGCCGTCCGTATCGGCGGCCATTGCTTCAAAAGTGATCGGCACCGGCGCACTGCGGCGCAGGGCCTCCATGAATGCCTCATAATTTGGCACATTGCCAGAAAGGGAGGAAGCAAGCTCCGGCAAAGGTTTCCCGTCGGTCTGGCTCACATCAAAGACCTTGACCGGGCGGAACATGGGGATCTCGATTTCTTTTTCCTCTGTAACAATCTTTCCGTCTTTATCCAGAATCGGAGCCTTGGTATCCGGGTCCAGTTTCTGCTCCTCGATTTTCTTCTTGTACGGTGTGGGGGCGATGATGGTAATGCCATGCTCGCCCTTTTTTACATGACGCTCAAACTGGTCTTTCCACTTATTGTATCCGGCTACCAAAGTGGCGTCCGGCTTCTGCATATAGATAAGCATGGTGTTGTTTACCGAATAGCGGTGGAAGCGGGACATGACGGACAGATAGCGCATATACTTTTCGCTCTCAAACAGTTCTTTGATGCCCTGCTCGATGCCATCCGTGATTTCCCTTAGCCGCTCTCGGTTGGTGGGTTTGTTCTCAGCCATGATTTTCAATCTCCTTTCCAAGTGTGTGATTTCTGCTGTGTGTTCTGCAATCCATGCCTTTTGTTCTTCTTCACTTTCATAAAGAAACAAGTCCAGCAGGTACTCTACATAGGTTTTCTTCTGGATCGCTTCCACAAAACGGGGGTGCGGTTCTTCCTCCGGTGTCCTGGGAGAATTGTCGATCTCCCATTTTTTCAGCAGATAGTAGTAATCGGACAGTACGCGATAACACCGCTGCCGGTCCTCCCGAAACTGCTGTGCCTCGGTTTTCTGCCGGACATACCTCCTGCGGGGAGGGGCCTGACTGTCATAGATCAGGCCAAAGTCCTGTGCCAGTTTCTCCGCAGCTTCTTTTGGGGAGAGGTCAAAGAGCTTTGCGGTAAAGTCGATCACATCCCCATCTGCACCGCAGCCAAAGCAGTGGAACCGCTGGTCTACCTTCATGCTGGGGTTCTTATCATCGTGAAAAGGACAGCAGGCCATGCCATTTCGCCTGACTTTTATCCCATAAAGCGCTGCCGCTTCTCTGGTGCTGACTGACTGCTTGACTGCTTCAAATACATTCTCTGCCATGTGCCTTTAACTTAACTGCTGGACTTTCTCACAGGGGGCTGGTATCCGGCAGCTTTGGCCCGTTCACTGGCAGCTTTGCGGCGTTCGGCGCTGTATGGCTCCCGGACGGATACACACCGCTTGGGAACGGTAAAGTTATGGGCGTCCTTTCGGGTGATCTGGTCGGGGTGCTTTTTTGCCAGCAGTTCCAGCTTCTCCATCAGACGGGGATCGTGGGTATATACCTTGGCCATTGGCTCCGCCTGGTTATAGAGGAGAATGGTTTCCCGTTCCACTAAAGAGAGCTTCATCGGCTGCCTCCTTTCCGCTGGTCAAATTCCAGCTTGAAGTTGGCGTACTGTCCATCGTCCTCCAAAACCACAGTGGCATCGTAGGGCTTGCCGGTTTTCTCCGAATATAGGCCCGTTACACGGACACGGCCATCTTTCAGCAGTGCAGACACCACAGCCTTGGTCGGCTGTTTTTTCTTGGCAGCCCACCATTTGTTATTTTTCCAGATTGCAAATTTGCAAGAATCATTCTGACAGAAGAAGCCTTTTTGCAGTTCTGCAACTTCACCGCCGCAGCGAGGGCATTTGCCCACCACCTCACGGGGCGGGGTGAACAGGTACTCGGTTCCCTTGATGACCTGATAAGTCCCCACCAGGTCTCCCAGCATGGCGCTGATCCCGTCCAGAAACTCCTCCGGGGCAAGCTGCCCGCGCTCGATCTCGCCCAGGCGGTACTCCCACTCGGCAGTCAGAAGCGGCGATTGCAGCTGTTCCGGCAAAACCGTGATAAGGGAGACTGCATCGTGGGAAGGGAGAAGCTGCACCGTTTTCCTGCTCTTTTTTCGTTCCAGAAAACCGGCAGATACCAGCTTTTCCAAAATACCGGCACGGGTTGCCGGTGTCCCCAGACCTTTTCTCTCGGCATCCTCCGGCATATCCTCTTTTCCGGCAGTCTCCATCGCGGACAATAGGGTGTCTTCCGTAAAGTGCTGGGGCGGACTGCTTTTGCCTTCTTTGACGATTGCCGCAGAAACCGAAAGGGTCTGTCCTTCAGTCAGCTCCGGCAGGGCTTTCTCTGCGCCCTCTTTTTTCGGCTCCGCATCCTTCATTTTGGCACGGTAAGCGTCCTCCAGTGCTTTCCATCCGGGGTGCTTCACCGTTTTTCCTTTGGCGGTAAACTCCCCACCGGCACACGCTGCAATCACAACGGTTTCCGAATAGATATGGGGCTGGGCTACGGCGCACAGCAGACGCAGGGCCACCAGCTCCAGCACCGCTTTTTCTCCCGCAGGAAGGGCAGAAAGGTCTGCATCCTTGAGATTCCGGGTAGGGATTACTGCGTGATGGTCGGTTACTTTCTTATCGTTGATGACCGTCTGCGGATCACAGGTAATGGCGATTCCTTTGCGAAACGGCATAGCATTGGCAACCAGATTGACCAGCACCGGCAGGCTGTCTGCCATATCACCGGTCAGATAGCGGCTGTCAGTACGGGGATAGGTGCAGAGCTTCTTTTCATACAGGCTTTGCAGATAGTCCAGGGTCTGCTGGGCTGTAAATCCAAGCAGGCGGTTGGCATCTCTTTGCAGAGTAGTCAGGTCATAGAGGGCAGGCGGCTTTTCGGACTTTTCCTTGCGCTCCACCTTTTTGATTGTGACAGTTGCACCCTGGCAGGCTTCTTTCAGCTGCTCGGCAGCGGTCTTATCCGCCATACGCTCCCCGGATACGGTAAGACCGGCCAGCTCCAGCGCCACGGTATAAAAGGGAACCGGCTTAAAGGTGTCGATCTCAGCTTCTCGCTGGACAATGAGCGCCAGCGTTGGGGACATAACGCGCCCGATGTTGAGTGTGCGGTGATACAGCACGGAAAAAAGCCTTGTGGCATTGATCCCCACCAGCCAGTCGGCCTTGGCACGGCAGAGGGCAGCATCCCGAAGTCCGTCATAGTCCGCACCGGGGCGCAGGTTTGCAAAGCCCTCCCTTATGGCGGAGTCCTCCATCGAAGAAATCCAGAGCCTTTTCATCGGTTTTTGACAGCCTGCCAGCTCATAGACGCTGCGGAAAATCAGCTCGCCCTCGCGTCCGGCATCGCAGGCATTTACCACTTCCGTCACATCCGGGGCATTCATCAGCTTTTTGAGAATATCAAACTGCTTTTTCTTATCCTTTCCCACCACCATCTGCCAATGCTCCGGCAGAATAGGCAGGTCATCATATCGCCACTTTGCGTACTTGGAGTCATAGCTGTCTGCGTCCGCAAGACCGGCCAGATGACCCACACACCAGCTGACACGCCAGCCGTTTCCCTCCAGATACCCGTCCTTACGGGCAGTTGCGCCGATCACCGCAGCCAGACTTTGTGCAACCGATGGTTTTTCGGCAATTACCAATTTATACTGAGTCATGATGGTTCCTCCTCTCCTTGAGCCATCGGGACATTTCCCGGTGGCAAACTCCTACGCAGGGGCTTCCATAATTTCCGCAGCCATAACAGGGGTGGCTTTGGGGCAAAGAGGGAGGACGGGAAGTTTCCTTCCCGCCCTCCGGCCTGCGTGTCATCATGCGTTCATAGGGACTGTCTGTGAAACGGGTCATTTCACGCTGTCCTCGTCATCTTCTTCTGCGCTGCCCCCGTCAGCATCCGGCTCGTCCGACTCCTCATCCTCGGTTTCCCATTCCTCGGAATCTTCCTCGCCATAATCATAATCGTCCAGACTGTCATTGCCCTTGGTCTTTGGCTTGTTCTTAACAAGTTTCAAGTAGGCAAATACGCCACCGCCGCCCAGCAGAGCCAGCAGCAGGACCAGCGCAGCCGGGTTCAGTCCGGCAGGCTTCTCTTTTTCCGGCTCCGGTGTTTCTGCCGGAGGTTCCGGTGCTTTGCCCGTACATTTGCTCATATCGGTTGCACAGACCGGGCAGGCCGTATTGACTGCCCCTGCTTCACATTTTGTCGTGCAGCTGCACACCGCAGGTGGCTCCTCTTTGGCATTTCCATCTTCCATCAACGCCATCAGATCCGCTTCATCCACCTGGTTCAGAAAGTGAACAGCGGTCTTTTTATCCTCGTTGGCCCTGTCGATCAGGATATAAAAATAGTTGCCTGCTTTGGTCGTAACAGTAATGAGCTGCTTATTGCCACCAAAATCATCCACCAGAGCGGCGTTGCCATCCGGGGTCAGCGGAGGTGCTTTTTCGGGTTCTTCCACCACCACATTGCTGTCATTGGTGGTATCCTCTGCCGGGGGCGGCGCTGCGCCCTGGGCAAAAGCGGGAACGGTAAAGCCCGATGCCAGAACCAGCGTCAGGCAAAGGGCGGAAAGTGTTCGGAGCAATCCTTTATTCCTCATAGCTGTTTTCCTCCTGTTCGTTGTTGTCATCAGCAAAACTGCCGGGAACTGTGCCGCCGGACAGCATGGCGCTCAGCTGAGCCGGGGTCATACGCAGTGCGCGCACCATCTGGACGATCTCCAGATTTTCTGCCTCGGTTTTCTGTACCTCCAGCGCCTTGAGCTTTTCCTGATACTCTGCGATCTTCTCGCGGACCTTTGTAATCTCCTGGTCAATGCGTTCAATTTTGTTCTTTGCCATCGTCTATCACTCCTTCTAAAAAATCTCGGTTACCAGTTCATCAGGCCGTAGCCCTTGATACTCTGATAATTCAGGTCATAACTTTTGATCTTGCAGGCATCGCCGGAATTTCCCTCCACGGTATAAACACGGCTGCCATCGGTGCCGATAACAATTCCCACATGGTCTGCGGAACCATCCAGATCCCAATCAAAGAAAATGGCATCGCCGGGAGCGATGTTCTCATATCCTCGTGCGCCCCACTGTCCATGAGACTGGAACCACGGAACACCCTGCCACTCACAGCCTGCAAAGCGCGGCTCACTTTTTCCTGCCTGGTTATAGCACCAGGATACGAAGCAGGCGCACCATTCCACGCGGCTGTCAAAGCCATACCAGCTCCAGTAGGGATAACCGCCCACATTGCCCACCTGACTTTTCGCCAGTTCCACCAGCTGCGGATTGCCGGGGCGGGTGCCGTTAATGAACTGCACACCGGACAAATCTTCAGAGCCGCTGGTATCAGGGGAACCGCCGCCAAACAACAGCGGCTTATTGCCCATGGTCTGTCGGTAGACCTGATACATTTCCATCTGCTCCGGGGTCAATAACTCCGACGCCACAGCAGAAATGGGCTTGCTGGTGAGTTTCACATTCAGAATGTAATACTCATAGGGGACTTCTTCTGAGGTGGTCTCGCCAGTCTCCGGGTCGGTGGAGGTCTCCGTGCGATAGCGGATCTCCACTTCCTCGGTAAGCGTCAGCTGATACTGTGCTGCAAACACACGCGCCAGCTCTGCCTGGGCGCTTTGTCGGGTATAGCCCTGCAAGACAGCAGAGAGAAATGCCGCCAGCTCATGAGGGTCATGGCCGATCATGCCAAGGTCATAGCGATACTCGTCATACCCTGGGTGGCTGCTTTCGATGTTGTCGATTTCCTCCTGCAACTGGGCTTCTCTTGCTGCATAATCTGCCTCCACCGCCAGCATTTCCGGGTCATCTGACGGATAGGTGGTGCCGGAGAGAACGGAACCGATGCTCTGCGCCATCATGGAACAGGAGGACATGGTATTCATCAGCATACAGGCGATGAGGAACAAAACCCCTGCGATCAGGAAGCCTTTCTTGTGACGCATAACGAATGCCCCTGCCTGCTGTGCCTTTTCTTTTACCGTCCTTGCGGCTTTTCCGGTTTTGGACGCAGCTTGGGCGGTATTTCCGGCAGTCTGACCGGTGCGCTTGGCAGCGGCATACTGCTTTTTGATGGCCTGCTTTTGCTGCCAGCGGGAAAGATGATTGCTGGAAAACTGAGGATTTTCCTGCAAGGATTTCTGGTACAGGACATTTACATTTGCCTTTTCCAGTTGGCGCTCTGCCTGGGCTGCTTTGCGGTACGGCTTCAGCTTGTGGCTGCGATAGCCCTCCCGCACCAGATAAGCGCCGGTCTCCACCGCCTCCTCGGACTTGTGGGCGCTTTCCACGCCCACATTGTCCTGTTCTGTTTCCCGGATCTCTTTGTGGAGCTTGCCCGCGACCAGATGGACAGGAGCTTCCTTGACCCCTTGAGAAACTTTGGAGGGTGGCTTTTTCTTGTCCTCAAAGGTCAGCTTCGAGGTCTTTTTTCCGGTATCCGGGTCAATGACCGTCTGCCTGACCTTTTTCTTTGGAATATTGGCCTGCGCCTTATCTGCTCTGGCCGCAGCTTTCTCCGCTTTACAGATCGGCTTTTCCAGCGCTGGGTCAGACCGTTCCTCATCGGTAAAGCGCAGGCGCGGTTCCTTATTCAAACCATTCTCCCAGCATGAGGGAGGACATCATGTAGTGCAGCTCTGCATAAATGGCCATCCCCACAGGATCGTTGAACATACAGCCGGACAGGTAGGCATAAAACTGTGCCACCACATCGGACAGGATCTTCGCTTCGGTTCCTTCCAGAACCAGACCGCCCATGCCTTCCTTGGCACGGATGGCACTCCAGACCTCTGCCAGACGGAGAAGCCCCACCTGACCGGTCTCATTCAGTTCGGCTGCCTGATCTGCCGCCGTGCGGCACTCACTTACCGCATCGGCCATGACTGTAAGCAGCTGGCTGCGCTGGGCATTTACCGCCCTGTCAAAAAACATCAGCGGGGTTCTATTCAAAATGTTGGGGTTCATCATCATTCATCCTCCTTTTTCAGTTCCTGGGGTTTGGTGGTCATAATGCGATAAAGTTCGGTGTTCTTCGGGAAGTGGTCTACAAACGGCAGGATCGTGGAGCCATAGAACAGCAGGCCCTCGCCCTCACCGGAGTGGGTCACATAGCTAAGCTGGTGCGTGGAAATGCCCAGCTGCTTGGCAAGGATCTGACGGTCTCCGCCTGCCTGGTTGAGCATATACACGAAGTCGGAGTTTTCAAAGATGTTCTCCACCTCACGGCTGGAAAGCAGGTCTTTGACATTCTGGGTGATACCTGTCGGAATACCGCCCCATTTTCTGAATCGCTTCCAGATTTCCACCGTATAGGCGGCGGTTTGCTCCTCCTTCAAAAGCAGGTGCATCTCGTCGATGTAATAGCGGGTGGACTTGTGAGCGGCACGGTTGATGGTAACGCGGTTCCACACCTGATCCTGTACCACCAGCATACCGATCTTTTTCAGCTGCTTGCCCAGCTCCTTAATGTCATAGCAGACAATGCGGTTATTGATGTCCACATTGCTCTGGTGATTGAACACATTGAGGGAGCCGGTTACATAGATTTCAAGGGCTGTGGCAATATACTGGGCTTCCTTTTCCTCCTGTGAACGCAGAAGGTTATATAGATCCTCCAGAATCGGCATATTCTCCGGGCGAGGGTCATTGAGATAGGTCTGATAGACCAGACGCACACAACGGTCGATGATGGTTTTCTGCACCGGCTGCAATCCGTCCTTACCGCCCACGATCAGCTCACACAAGCTGAGGATAAAGTCAGACTTGAGGGACAGCGGGCTTTCATCATCCGAATAGTCCAGATTCAGGTCCATCGGATTGATGTAGTTGGTTGAGGTAGGCGAGATCTTGATAACCTGTCCATGCAGGCGTTCCACCAAAGGTGCGTACTCCGCCTCCGGGTCACAGATGATGACATCATCATTGGTAAGCAAAAAGCAGTTGGCAATCTCACGCTTGGCGCTGAAAGACTTACCGGAACCCGGTGTACCCAGAATCAGACCATTTGGGTTTTTCAGCAGCTTTCGATCCACCATGATGAGGTTGTTGGACAGAGCATTAATGCCGTAGTACAGGGCTTCTTTGCCGTTCTGAAACAGTTCCTGTGTGGTGAACGGTACAAAGATAGCCGTAGAACTGGTGGTCAGCCCTCGCTGGATCTCGATCTGATTGAGTCCCAGAGGCAGACAGCTCATCAGCCCTTCCTCCTGCTGGAAGTCCAGTCTGGTCAGCTGGCAGTTATACTTCTGGGCAATAGAGCCTGCCTGAAAGATGTTGTTGCCAAGCTGACGGGGATTGTCCGCTGTGTTCAGCACCAAAAAGGAGACCAGGAACATTCTCTCGTTTCGGCTCTGCAAATCCTGCAACAACTTTTTCGCCTCACTGCCGTAGGTGGCAAGGTCAGAGGGAATGATGTCCATGTCGTATCCTGCGCGGACTGCTTTTTTCTGTTCCTCGATCTTACTGCGGTCCAGGTCGGTAATCTTACGCTTTACCGTCTTAATGGCTTTCACCTGATCCACCGACTGAATGTGCATACTCACAATGAGCGAACTTTCCATATCCAGAAAATCAGCCAGCAGACGGTCATTCAGCTCCGGTGCGAGAATCTGCAAAAAAGAAACAGCCCCGTATTTCTTGCCCATACGGAACTGCTTGCCGGTGCGGAACTCAAAGGAGCTTGGTGCAATAAAATCTTTCGTGGACAGACCGGAAGGAGCCAGCCAGTCCCATTCAAACTGAAATGGGAGCTGTTCGTCCATGTGGAATACCGCATGAAGCTGGGAAAGCCTTTCCTTACCGTCCAGTGTTCTGGCAGCTACGCCAAGACGCTTGAAGTTATTGAGTATATCGGTCTCAATACGCTCCAGACGGGGCTTGGCGGCTTTGATGCTGTCAGCGTCGATACCAAAGGTCAGGTATTTGGTCTTGATGAGACCGTTGTTGCCTCTGGCCAGCTGATTTTGCAGCATCGTGGTGTATTCCTCACGGATACTGTCAAAGGCATCCCCCTGGGGAGGGATGGAAATGGAGTTTGCAAAGGTCTCCTCCGATGCCGCAAGGTTCAAAAAAGACAGCTGGAAGTGGATCGAGCTGTCGAAATAATTGAGGAAATCACACCAGCCCTCAAAGATCGCGGTCTTATCTTCATTTTGGGAGAGCTGATAGTTGATGTCCTGAAACTGAATGGTCTTTGTGTAGTGGCTGTCCGATACGCGGCAGATCCCGTCTGACCACATCCGTTCATAGGTGATACTGTCCTGTGCCGATTTTCCTTTTTTGTCCGTGCGGTTGGCGCGGGCGATGGCCGCTTCGATCTGCTTCTTATCGGCGCGGGACAGCTTTTTCTTTGTCTTTACCGGCTGCATGGTCTTTTCCTCGGTTTTTCCGAACAGCCGACGCAGCCAGCTTTTCATTGCGGTGAACAATGTCATACACCTCCTTATCGAGCATTTCCTGCCGCTTTAATACGGCATAAAAGTTATTGGTCTGGTAGGGACGCTGCTTGGGACGGATCACAGCTACTTTGAGAATGTTGCCGACGATCTTTTCCAGGCCCTGTCCATGCTTTTCATACATTGCCAGCAGGAAGAAGGGCATCATGACCAGCATCATACACATGGCGGCCATGCTGTTTCCCGCAGGCTCACGGAGCAAAAAGAACAGCGGTACGCCTACAAGCGCCCCGGCGGTAAAGCAGACCAGCTGCCTTCGGGTCAGATTGAACATGACCTTGGTTTTGACTTTGGTTAAATCTTTGGGTACGGGTACATAAGCCAATGTGGAAACCTCCTTCCGTTTTAATGTGCCTGAAAGACGGATTTTGCGAGACTGCCGGTTTTGAGCAGCGTAAAGCACAGCAGTACGGTGTATCCCACGCAGCTCCAGATCGCCATGATGATGTCATCTTCCAGAGCGATGTTCTGCACCAGCACAGCATAAATTGCCACGCAAACAATGATGAGAAACGCCTGAAAGCCCAGCGCCAGCAGGGAGCGGAGGTAGTTCTGTCCCATACCGCCCCATTCCTTGCCCATCATGGCAGCCATTGGGACGGGAGCCACCGAAGTCACAAGGTAAATCTCGATCATACGGCCATAAATGACGATAAAGATACAGATATACAGTGCCCACATGGTAATGCCGATAAAGAGGGATTGGAACCAAAGCCCGAACAGCGGCCCCAGATCCATTTCCATCAGCCTCGGTTCCAAATCGGTCATAACTGAGGAAATGTCAATGGACGCATCCGAACCGATGATCCCTGCCGCCTGTGCCACCACGCTTTGCGCCATATCAAAGACGCCCATCACGATATTCCATGTGTTGGTAACAAGCAGGATAGCGGCAGCACTCTTGAATACCCACTTGAAAATCATCCAGGTATCCACATCATGCAGATTGTTCTTGTCTGCAATCATCTGGATCAGGTCTACGGTCATCACAATAGCCAGGATCACGCCTGCAATCGGCACCATAATGGAGTTTGACAGGTTCTCAATCATGCTGAAAATACTGCCATTCCATCCCTGTGGTGTCTGGCCTACCTGTACGGATATATCCGCGACCTGTTGGTTTACGCTGTCAAACATCCCCGAAAGGTTGCTCATAATACCGCCCACCAGCATTTCTTTCAGCCAATTTGTCAGGGCTTCAAGTAAGAAATCCATACGGTGTCAACCTCCTTTCCGCCGCCCCCGCAAAACTGCGGGAGCGGCAAGGATTTCATGCGGGGACGCTTAGACAGAGAAAAGCCCGGAGAGCAGAGGTACAAGGACCATGCCGACTACGGCTACACCAGCGCCGGCCATGAGCTGCTTCATGCCCTGTGATTTTGCACCAGGGTTGTCGTTGCCGTAACCTTCGAGCAGGTTGATGACGCCCCAGATACCGAGACCGGCACCAAGCGCGATAACGAGGGTCTGAAGAACGGTGATTGCCTGTTCAAAAAATGCCATATAGTTTGTTAGCCGGAATCTAATTAAAAAATAGGTTTGTCATGTTTCATAGGCATACAAAAGCCGGAACAATCTGCCGCCCGGTTTTCGGGGGCATGATTCCGGCTGTCCTCCTTTTTCATTATTTTTCTTGCGATTGTCCGCTTTGTACGCCAATGGCCCGTAGAGGGCAGGTGCGGCGAATAGATAAGATCACTCCTTTCAAAAGCGGAACGAAGTTAAGCGCCCTTTGTGTCTACTTCATATACATCGCAGACCTCATTGGGCTTGAGTTTCAGCCTTGCGGACAGGAATGCTTCAATGTCAAAAGCGTTCTTGTCGTCCGCGTCGGCAGTGTACTTGAAATTAGGGTGCTTGGTGATGTCGTACTTATCCGAAAGGAAAGGACGCACACCGCGCAGCTGGAGGATACACTTGCCGCCATCCATAACAGCAAGCTCATCCTGGCTCATCAGCTCTTTCCCCAATTTTTGATAGTTGAGAGAGTGGGAAGTTTCCCGGCCACGGCTCTCTCCGGTGTTGTAGGTGTCGATGGTTTCCTTGCCCAGCACGGCAGCCAGCTCCTTGAGGGTGGTCGGCTCCTTACCGCCCAAGAAAATGGAAGTATCCATGTTGCCGATGATGGTATCCGCATTATCCTTATAGATCGCCTTGAGCTGACTCTGCGCCTGCAACACCAGACAGGCGGAGATCTCACGGCTTCGGATGGTTGCCACCAGCTTTTCCAGCTTAGGGATCTGGCCGATATTGGCGCACTCGTCAATGAGACAGCGCACATGGATCGGTAGCCTGCCGCCATACACATCGTCGGCTTTTTCGCAGAGCAGATTAAACAGCTGGGTGTAGCACATAGAGATCAGGAAGTTAAAGCTGTCATCTGTATCACTCATAATGAGGAACAGGGCAGTTTTCCGGTCTCCCAAAGTGTCCAGCTCCAGCTCATCATAGGCTGTGACCTCACGCAGCTCTGCAATGTCGAATACCGCAAGGCGCGCACCACAGGAAATCAGGATCGACTTGGCTGTTTTTCCGGCAGCCAGCTTGTACTTCTTGTACTGACGGACGGCGAAGTGGTTGGGCTTCTCGGCTTCCAGTGCATCAAACATCAGGTCTACGGGGTTTTTGAACTCCTCGTCATCCTCCCGGACTTCCATGGCGTTGATGAACTCAATGAGGGTGGAGAAGTTCTGCTCCTCCACCGGAGCCTCATAGTGGATATACCCAATCAGCGCGCAATACAGCAAGGTCTCTGCTTTGACCCAAAAATCGTCCCCGGCCTTGCCTTCGCCTTTGGTATTGGCGATCAGCGTTGTGACCAGCTTCAAGATGTCCTTTTCGCTATGGATATAGGCAAAAGGGTTATAGTGCATTGATTTTCGGAAGTTGATGGTATTTAAGACCTTGATGCGGTACGGCTCATAAATGACCTTGCCGTGCTTATCCTTCATGGGCTTTCCGTCCTTTCCCAGTTTGGGTGCGCCCCTCTGGAGCATTTTCCCGCACTCCACCAAAATGGTTCCCTTCGGGTCTGTGACCACATAAGAACTGTGCATCTGCATCAGATTTGGTTTGAGCCAGAAACGGGTCTTACCGGAACCGGAGCCGCCGATTACCAGCACATTTTTGTTTCTGGCGGTCTTTGGGTCCTTGGGGCGGCTGTTCATGGTCAGGCTTTCGGTTTTTGTGAGAATGACATTGTTCTGGAACACCGGGTCGATGTAGGGAGCAATATCCTCACGGGTTCCCCAACGGGCAGAGCCATACTCCATGCCGTGACGGTACTTCTTGGCGTTTTTACTTTTGAGATACACCGCCAGACGCAGGCCAGCACCGCAGCACAGCCCCACCAGCAGATCCAACGGATGCAGGCTGGGCCAGAAACTTTGCAACGCCCCAGGCAGGACAGCAAACAGGGAAAGGAATTTCTCCGAAGCATTTGCCCCCTGAGCCAGTCGCCATGCCTCCCCGAAGTTGGTAGCAAACAGCCCCATCAGGAGATAGGGAAGGTTCAGCAAAACGAGCTTTTTGATGTCAAACTGCTTTTTCATCGTTCCAGCTCCTTTCGCTTGGTGCGGTCCACCACGGCATTTTTGACCATCTCTTTGAACTGACTGAGTTTTGCCAGCACAGACGGGCATTCCGTTTTCTCGGCCTTCTTGACCTTTTTGTTGGTGTACTCGGTAAATGCAGCGGTCAGCGCATCGGCGTCACGGCCTTTGAAAAAGATCAGGTACTTGGGCGGGGAGCTGCTGCGGTCTTTCTTCACCGCATAATCCACACCATATTTCCGGGCAATCTTCTCAAATTCCTTGATGGAAGGGTCTGTGATCTCGATATTGGAGATCCCCTGATTCTGACCAATGAGCTGCTTGACGGTCTGTTTGCCGTGGGGTGTCACAGGGGCGTCACGGCTTCTCTGCTTTTGCAGCTTCTTTTCCTTGCAGTGGGCCATGTACTTGCTGATGGCAGCTTTGAGCAGCCGACCGGTGAACTTTGTTCCGCTGACAACCAGCGTTAAAGTCCTGTTTTCCACTTCTTCCTGCATTTTCATCGCCTCCTTTCCACGAAGTTTGCAGGGGTGGTGCATTTTCTTCTAAGGCGGGACCACCAGACGCCGGAGAAAATATTTCTTCATCGCTCCATCCCGCGGCTCTTTTTCTTTACCGGCTTCTTATCCGGCAGATTCCACGCTTCCCGAAACTCTGCCGCACCTTTGGGGTCAAATGCCTTCAACTTCTCCAGATCAAAGGCAACAGCAGAATATTTTCCATAACCGGACTGCACCTGGTAGGGAAGCACCTTCCCCAATTTGTTCTCTTTGATGAATCGCAGCAGGTCCTTGCTGATGTCACCGGAAATAAACGCCTCTCCGGGGTCCAGGGAATACCCCGGAAGGTTCACCGTCATATCTGCAAACGGTTCTGCTCCATCTTCTGTATGGGTAATCATGCCGATATAAAGCCGCTGATTATTTGCATACATCCCAAGTTGCAGCGATATAGTTTCTTCCCCATATTCCCACTTGAAGGGGACTTTCTTTTCCTCATTCATATCGGATACCTCCTATCGCATCTGTTCTTTGTGGTCATAAAACAAATCTCCATTTCTGACCTTTGCATGGCTGAGAATCTTGATCTGCCCCTTTGCCTGACTGTCCAGAGCTTTTTCATAGCCCTTATCTGACAAAAACAGGCGGGTTCGTTCTCCTTTCCAGCCCACCGGGGAATCATGCGTCAGCACATCAAAAATAATCATGTGCCGCGTGTTCTCCGCAAATCGCTGGAGATCCATGTAGTCATGGCCGTGGTAGTTCTGCGCCCCGGCTTTCTGGCGCATTTCCTCCATCAGCTGACCGATTGTTTTGCCTTCCTGCATAAAACCACTTCCTTTCCGTTCTTATGAGACCAGCAAGATCATCTCCCGCAGCTGGGCAAAGTAGAGCTTTCCCTGGGGCGTGACCAGCGTGTAGGAACCGGTATGACCGTGGTTGCAGTAGTCTTTGACGCAAAATAGCCCTGCATTTTTCACATTGGCATAAGGCAGAACATTGCCGGATGCTGTGCGGTACACAAACCGCCGTCCTATCAGAAACCGGACAAACCGGCGCTCCGGGACATCCAACTCTTTGGCGGTAGTCCTGAGATTGGTGCTGTGCTTTAAGTCGATGAACAGGTCATAGAAAGCGGCTTTGCCCTCCAGCTGTGCATTTTCCTTACGCAGAGAAATATTCGCTTCACGCTCAGCCAGCAAGTCTGAGCAGAGCTTCATCAGAGCTTCCGGGGAAGTGGCAACCTCCCACAGCTTCTCTTTTGTGAGATAGGCCCCGTGCTTACGAATGGTAGGCAGGACTTCATCGAACACCCACCGTTCAAACCGTTCTGCCGATGGCAATTTGCTGTGAACGATCAGGCGGTACAAATCTCCTTCGGGGATAAAAGTCATACTGATTTTGCGGTCAGGGCTTTGTGGGTGAGGTGCGTCGCGTTTCACGACATACCTACAATGGCGGATAATTGCATCGCGGGGATTGCTGTACCCCAGCGCAGCGGCCACATCCGTTCCGCTGAACAAGTATTTGCTGTTTTCTTCGATGACTCGGATACTGCCAAACTCCGGGTTTTTGAAAATTTCCATCTGGTTCATGTCGTGCCTCCTTTGGCATGATAAAAGGCGGCCTTTACCAGCCGCCTGCGTGCATATCGTGATTGACCAATGAAGTGAAGTGATTGTTCATGGTGGTAGGCGCATTGAATAGTACCGCGAGCAGGTACTGCTTCATGTTGCGCACCTGGGTGGTATTCTTTTGCAGACAGTCCATGACAAACTCGATGTGAGAGCTGTCCAGCTTCAAAAAGCGGGAGCGCACAATCTCGTGAGGAAAGTCCGCACCAGAGATCCTTGTGGTCTTTCGTTTGGCACAGACCGTTTCTACCAACAGCTCTACGATCTCATTCAGGTCATCCAGGTAGAGAGGATAACGCTGCTTCAAGCAGTCATACTCGATATTCTCCAAAATCAACTCCCGATAATTTTCTATCTCTGTGACAGACATCGCATCCTTTCCTTTCCGTTCCGGCGGTCTTGCCGCCGCTGTTTCCCGGAAAGGAATGGAATCGGTACTTGATCCATAAGTAATTGTTTTTTCCGTATTTGATTTCTCTATATTTAATTCTGCGGGCTTTTCCGTATCCGGTTTTACCATATCCGGGTTTTCCGTATCTGGTGAAGCCGTATCCGGATGGGACATATCTGGCTGGGGCTGTTCATAAATAACATACTCGGTATCTGTGATCCGCCCACTTTTATCGCGTCTCTGGTGGCGCACGATATATCCGGCTCCTTCCAGTTCACGCAGGGCAGCACCGATGGCATCCACGCCCTCCTTACAGATCTTTGCAAGGCCACGGGTGGTGTAATTCCAGTCCTCTGGCAAAGACAGCATCATGGAAAGCAGCCCCTTGGCTTTTAACGACAGGTTTGCATTTCGTAAATGATGATTGCTCATCACAGTGTAATCACGGGTCCGTTCAATGCGAAAAACGGCCATCGACCTCACTCCTTCCGAATTTTGGGTACAAAAAAACCGCAATCCTCATTTCAAAGAATTGCGGTGTTCAACGCTTTTCAAATTTTCTTGCATAAAACCAAAACAGCGGCTTTTGGGGACGCGCCTCTGTAAATGGCTCCTCCTGGGCGAAAGGAAGTGTTTGCATCACGCGGTCAATATCCATTGAATCCATGTCATGCTGAGATTTGCAATCTTCCCGGATTGCTTCTTGAATTTCCTTTACCGTACACATAGTCATTCCTTTCCTTTCGTTGTATGAGTTTATGAGCGGCGGCGTTTTCCTGGTTTGAAATCGAGGATATGTCCCTCAATCACACGAGCGTAACGCTTGATCTTAATCTCCCGGCGCTGCTGGCTTTGCAGGGCGGTCTGATACCCGTCCTCAGTCAAAAACAGCCGCATTTCATCTCCGAGACTGCCGTAAGCAGTGCTGGGACGCAGGACGGAAAACTCGATCATCCAGCGGGTGTTATCCCAAAACCTCTCTACGGCGAGAATGTTGTGTCCTTTCAGCTCACGGGCTGAAATATCCCTCATAGGCGGCTCCTTTCATCGTTCCTGGTCTCTCTGACGCTTTTTCTGCCATGCCTCCAGCAGCTTGATGATGGTTTCCTGCATCCGCTGGGGCGTATAGCTTTTGGGAAAATACTTCCGCAAAGTGTCAGAGGTAAATGTCACTCGATCCAGATCACTTTTCTTTTCCTCACCCATGATGACACGCATCATATCGAGGGTCAGATGCCCCTCCTGGCTGTATTTCTTGAGCCGCTGGGCTTGGGAAAGGGAAGGGGTAGCCTGTTCACTGTCCATCGCGTCCAGCAGGTCTACCTGTTCCTCTTTTTTAAGAAAGGACAGCTCATAGGCAGGGTTCAGGGCGATCTTCTTTTCATCCACCATATCCATCAATTCAGGAATCAGCTCTGTCAGACGGATATAACGCTGAATTTGATTTTTACTCTGCCCAACTTGTTCGGCCAAAATATCTCTGGACTTCTTACCATCCAACTTGTGCCCAACTTGGGCACAAGTTAAATCAACTCGCTCTCCCTGGTGTTTCATGGCATCCAGCTTCATCTTGTAAGCAAATGCTCTTTCACTGGGGAGCAGGCTTTCTCGTTGTAAATTGCTGTCAACCATAATGATTGTAGCGGCATCATCATCCAAATCCCGAACAATGACCGGCATGGTCTCCTTTTCTGCCAGTTCACTGGCTCTGTGCCGCCTGTGTCCGGCTACCAGCTCATAACCGCCCTCCGGGTCCGGTCGGGCAATGGCCGGAACCAGAACGCCATACTGCTTAATACTGTCAGCGGTCTCCATCATGGCTTCGTCATCCTTGACTTTGAATGGGTGATTCTTAAACGGATGCAGTTCAGACAGCGGAATTTCCTGAATCTTTTCCAGCTTTGCATCCTGACGGCCTTCTTCGGTGGAGAACAGATCATCTACCGAGGCCAGCTCTATTTTTTTCGCGCTGCTTTTCAAGTTTCAACACCTCCTTAGTCAGATTTTTGTAGCCCTCAGCCACCTTGCCGCCGGGATCATGGGCAAAAATGCTTTTTCCCTCGGCGCTGATTTCCTTTGCCCGGACAGAGTGGGGAATCTCTGTGCCGAATACCTTAATCTTGCTGCCATAGGTCTCTCGCAAAAGTGCGGAAATCTCTTTGGCAAAGTTGGTTCGGCTGTCAACCATCGTCAGTAGGATACCGTCTATCTGGAGCTTGGGGTTGATCTGCCGCTTTACCTTGTTTACCGTGGAGAGCAGCTGTTCCAGCCCTTTGGCGGGCAGATACTCCGCCTGAACGGGAATGATGATCCTGTTTGCAGCGGCCAGCGCATTGACTGTGAGCATCCCCAGGGAGGGCTGGCAGTCGATAAGGATATGGGAGTATTGTCCCTTCAGCGTGTCCAGATATTGCCGCAAGACAGTCTCACGGCTCATGGCATTTACCAGGGATACTTCCATACCGGATAACTGGATGTCCGCAGGCATCAGGTCTACGCCCTCCGAGTGGTGCAGGATACCCTCGCCGGGACGAAGCGGCTCATCCATCAGGATACGCCCCATAGCGTCCGACAGCGTAAAGGGCAGCTTGTCCGGTTGTGGATTGCCCAGGCTGATCGTCAGGCTTCCTTGCGGGTCTCCGTCGATCAGCAGGACTTTCTTTCCAGACTGCGCCAAACCGATTCCAAGATTGGCACAGGTGGTGGTTTTGCCAACGCCGCCTTTCTGGTTGGCGATGGCGATGATTTGCGTGTTCATTGACTTCACCTCATTTCTAATTGTTGCTGTTGCTTCTGGAAATAGAAAAAGCCGCCACTCCAAAATAAAAAGTGAAGTGACGGCTCTTTCTATCGCCGGAATACGAGTTCCTGAAATGAAAAAAGCACCCAGTCATTTATACTGCGTGCTACATCAAATTCATATTCAATTATTCAAATTAGGTCAAACTATGTCAAACTGCCACAGACCAAAACGAGGGAACAAAGGACTGAAAAGCGACCCCAAAACACCCCCAAAAATCGGCTCTCGGTTAACCACTTTGGGCACCACTTGACCCTCTTTTTGCCCTCTTTTTGGCCGGTTAACCACTTGCGGACCACTAAAAATTGGGTGAAAACGGCTCTCATTTTTCCAAATTTGGTCAAACTATATCAGCTCGTTTAGATATAGTAAAACCCCGGAAAACCTTGATTTTCCGGGGTTTTTGAACCATTTTGATACGGTTTGAACAGCAGATTATCTCTTGCTGAACTGAGGCGCGCGACGAGCTGCCTTGAGACCGTATTTCTTACGTTCTTTCATACGTGGATCACGTGTAAGGAATCCGTTTGCTTTTAATACTGGTCTGTATTCAGCGTCTGCCTCAAGTAATGCTCTTGAGATACCATGACGGATTGCACCAGCCTGTCCTGTATATCCGCCTCCGTGTACGTTTACTAAAACGTCAAATTTATCTGCTGTTTCTGTAGCAACGAGCGGCTGACGAACTACTACTTTTAATGTTTCAAGTCCGAAATACTCGTCGATATCTCTTTTATTGATTGTGATTTTACCTGTTCCCGGTACTAAATATACTCTTGCGATGGATTTTTTTCTTCTTCCTGTTCCATAGAATTTTGCACTAGCCACTGTAATTTCCTCCTCTCAACCTTTCCTTAAAATGTCAGCACTTCTGGTTTCTGAGCTGCATGAGCATGTTCTGGTCCAGCGTACACGTGAAGTTTCTTGATCATTGCTCTTCCTAAAGGTCCCTTCGGAAGCATTCCCTTAACAGCAAGCTCAATTACCTTTTCCGGTTTCTTTGCCATCATTTCTTTCAGAGTTGTCTCTTTCATTCCGCCAACATATTCGGAGTGGTTGTAGTAGATCTTCTGATCCATCTTCTTACCTGTTACTTTAACTTTGTCAGCGTTGATTACGATAACGTAATCTCCTGTATCTACGTGCGGTGTATAAACCGGTTTGTTTTTTCCTCTTAAAACATTTGCAATTCCAGAGCAAAGACGACCTAATGTCTGTCCTTCTGCATCAACTACATACCATTTTCTTTCAATCTTATCTGGATTAGCCATATAAGTCTTCATTGGTTGACCTCCTGTTTACAATCTCTATTTTCTTCTATAAACTCATGTATCTATTGGGAAATCAGTCCGCTCCGGGGCTTTGGTGCAAACTGTTTTCTTCTCACGCCATACTGCTTTATTATATTATGCTGCCTCTTCTGTGTCAACCTTTTTTTCACTTTTTTTCTTGATTTTTCGGCAGTTTCAGGTTCCGTTTTCTTTTCTGCGCAGGGACCCGTTGAATCTTATTTTTTGTCGTGCTAAACTGATACTATTCTTTTTCAAATAGAATAGCACAAACTAACAGAAATGAGGAGGCTTTTTATGTGGGCTTATCATAGTATTTTTTATCAGATCTATCCAATCGGGTTCTGCGGTGCACCGGTGCACAACGATGGCCAGACCGTTCCCCGTATCCGCAAACTGCTCGACTGGACAGATTATCTTTCGGATCTTGGAGTGGACTCCATTCTTCTGAATCCGATTTTTGAGTCCGATAATCATGGATATGATACAAGAGATTTCCGTAAACTTGACTGCCGGCTTGGCACCAATGATGATTTTGTCGAAGTCTGCCAGGCGCTTCACAGCCACGGAATCCGTGTGGTACTGGACGGAGTATTCAACCATGTCGGCCGCGGTTTCTGGGCATTTCGCGATGTTCAGGAAAAGAAATGGGATTCTCCTTATAAAGACTGGTTCTATATTAATTTTGACGGGGACAGCGGATATCATGACGGCTTCTGGTACGAAGGCTGGGAAGGGCACTACGAACTGGTCAAACTGAATCTTCAAAATCCTGCCGTTGTGGACTATCTTCTGGACTGCGTCAAATACTGGATTGACACCTTCGACATCGATGGGCTACGCCTGGACGTGGCTTACAGCCTGGATCACAATTTTATGCGGCGGCTCCGGAGCTTTGTTTCCGGCATCAAACCGGATTTTGCCTTGATCGGCGAAGTTTTATTCGGAGACTACAATCAGATCGTCAACGATGACATGCTGCACAGCTGCACCAATTATGAATGTTACAAAGGACTTTTTTCCAGTTTCAATGATATGAATCTGTTTGAGATTGCCCATTCTCTGAATCGGCAGTTCGGCCCGGAACAATGGTGTATTTACCGAGGCAAGCATCTCATGACCTTTGTGGACAACCACGATGTCACACGAATTGCCAGCATCTTAAAACAGAAAGAACATCTGTATCCGGTCTACGGTACTTTGATGACGATGCCGGGAATTCCATGCATTTATTATGGAAGCGAATGGGGAGAAGAAGGCATGAAAGCACCGGACAACGATTACGCGCTCCGTCCTTGCTTTGACGCTCCAAAACCAAACGAACTGACTTCCTATATTAAAAAGCTGATTTCGTTCCGCCAGAAAAGCGATGCACTCTGCAACGGTTCCTATCGAAATGTAATGATTACCAACCGCCAGCTTATTTTCGAGCGCAGGACTGACCGGGAACAGATTTTTGTTGCCATCAATGCTGAAGGAACCGAATTTACGGCAAATCACGGCGAACTGCAGGGCGAGGTCCGCGATCTTGCAGCAGACACACGCTTTACAATGAACGGACAGCTGACCATGAAGCCATACAGCGTACAGATTCTCGTATTTGATCCGGATTCCCACCCGGAATACGATACAGTAACTCAGAAAGAAGCGGAACAAAAAGGGGAAGAAAGAAACATCGAATGTAAAACAGCTGAATCTTATGCTTCTTCCGATTGCACAGCGCAAAACACAACGCTGTCCCTTGCCGACCTTACCGTCGTCCTCGGATCCGCATCCCCAAGACGCACCGAGCTTCTGACCCAGGCCGGAATCCCGCATGTGGTTTGTCCTTCCTCCTGCGAAGAGCACATCACCAGCTCCCGCCCGGAAGACGTTGTGCAGGAACTTGCAGAACAAAAAGCCCAGAACGTCTACACAGACCGGCTTGCCTCCCATCCAGGAGAACCATTTCTTGTGATCGGCTCCGATACGGTCGTATCAAACAACGGAAAGATTCTCGGAAAACCATCCAGCGAAGAAGAAGCACGACACATGATCCAGTCTCTGCAGGATCATACCCATCAAGTCTACACCGGCGTCAGCCTTATCTTCCATGACGGTGCAGACACAAAGACAAATACCTTCTTTGAAAAAAGCGATGTGGACGTCTATCCAATGACAAACACTGAAATTGCTTCCTATCTCGCCACCGGCGAACCATACGATAAAGCCGGCGCATACGGAATCCAGGGCGCATTCGCCATCTACGTCCGCGGCATACACGGAGACTACAACACCATCGTCGGCCTCCCGATCGCACGGATCTATCAAGAACTCAAAAAATGGATACGGTTTTAAATTTTGACTATTATCGGGGACGTGTTCCGGTGCACCGGAACACGTCCCCGATGAACGTAAAACCTCCGCCAGCCCAGTAATTCCAAGGGCTGGCGGAGGTTTGTTGATTTTTTCACAGGTACACGACGTGGGCTATTTTTTGTACCAGATCATGCTTTCGTACGGGCGTAGTGTCCATTTTCCTGTTTCCGGCATGGCTGCATCTTTGTAGTTTCCGAGGATGCACTGGTATCCTGTGAGATCTATATCTGTCTTCCATTCGGTTTCTTTTCCGTAGAAGTTATTAACGACGATCATATTTTCGTTCTGATAGTGTCGTTTATAGGCGAATACTGACGGATGTTCCTGGGCAAGTGGTGTAATGTCGCCATAGGCTACTACGTCCAGTTCTTTCCGAATCCGGATCAGTTTCTGGTAGTAGTGGAAGATGGAGTCTTCATCTTCCAGCTGCTGTTTTGCATTAATTTCTGTGTAATTTGGTGTGACGCCGATCCATGGTTCTGTGGTTCCGTCAGTGAATCCGGCGTTTGGTGTATCATCCCACTGCATCGGTGTGCGTCCGTTATCCCTGGAATGAACCTGTATGATGCGGAATGCATCGGATGCCGAAAGGCCTTTATCCTGCAGGATGCGGTAGTGGTTGATGCTTTCTACGTCCCGGTATTGGGTGATATCGGTGAATTTGGCGTTGGTCATTCCGATTTCTTCTCCCTGGTACACGTATGGGGTTCCGCGGAGCATATGGATGATGGTTCCGAGCATTTTGGCGGATTCTTTCCAGTACCGGCCTTCGTCTCCGAAGCGGGATACGACTCTTGGCTGATCGTGATTACACCAGAAGACCGCATTCCATGCGTTATGCTGTTCCATTCCGGTCTGCCAGTCGAAGAGGATCTGTTTTAACTTTCCGAAATCGGCCGGTACGAGAACCCATTTTTCATTTCCCATAAAATCAACTTTTAGATGGTGGAAGCTGAATACCATGGAGAGTTCTCCGGTATCGGCCCCTGCGTACCGGAAGCAGTTTTCCATGGAAGTGCTGGACATTTCCCCAACAGTGATGATCTCCGTATCGGTTCCGAAAGTCATGTCATGGAGTTCTTTCAGGTATTTATGGATGTTTGGTCCATCTGTGTAAAATCTTCTTCCGTCTCCTTCGTAATCATCCTCAAAACGGTCTTTGCTGATCAGATTGACCACGTCAAAGCGGAATCCTTTGACTCCTTTTCCCATCCAGAAGAGGACTACCTTCTGGACTTCTTTTCGTACATTTTCGTTGTCCCAGTTGAGATCCGGCTGTGTTACATCGAACAGATGCAGGTAGTATTCATCAAACTTTTCTACATATTCCCATGCGCTTCCGCCGAATTTACTTTCCCAGTTGGTCGGTGGTTCCCCGTTTTCTTTCCCTTTTTTGAAGAAGAAGAAGTCTTTGTAATACGGATCTCCCTCCATTGCTTTTTGGAACCATTCATGGCGGCTGGATACGTGGTTGAATACCATATCAAACATCAGACGGATCCCTCGCTTGTCCGCTTCGCGGATCAGTTCTTCTACATCTTCCATCGTGCCGTAACGTGGATCGATATTGTAGTAATCTTCCACATCGTATCCATTATCGTTCTGCGGTGATACGAAGAACGGTGTCATCCAGATGTAATCGACTCCAAGTTCCTGAATGTAGTCCAGCTTCCGGATGACTCCTCTCAAATCCCCGAGGCCGTCTCCGTTGCTGTCATAAAATGATTTCGGATAAATCTGATATACCGTACTTTTCCTGAAATCTGTCGTTTTCATCATACTTTCCCTTCCTTTTTATTCAAACGAGATCACTGTTGTCTTTCCTGCCTCTGCCGTCTGTCCCGGCTTCATCTGAATATTCTTTGCACTTCCTTCTCCTGTCACAATCATCATGGTGGTTGTTGGATGTCCTGCCGCCTTGATCTTCTCCGGATCAAACTGGATCAGCGGTGTGCCGCATTTGACATGATCTCCCTGAGCTACAAGAAGTTTGAATCCGTCTCCTCCCATGTCTACCGTATCGATGCCTACATGGATCAGAATCTCCATACCATTTGCAAGTGTCAGGCCGCATGCGTGTCCGGTCTCGGCCATTACGATGCTGACTTCCGCATCTGCCGGAGCTACCACTGTCGTGTCGGTCGGTTCAATAGCAACACCGTCTCCCATGATTTTCTGTGAAAACACATTGTCATCTACTTCTTCAATCGGAATCACGTTTCCGCTTAAAATTGCTTTGATTTCTGTAACCGGTTCTGACGGTGTTTCTTCTTTTGCTTCTGTTTCCAGAACCGCTTCTGCTTCCGGGGCTTCTGCCAAAACTTTTTCCCGAGCTTCTTTTTCCACGAGACCTCTGTCTTCTGCTGAAAGTTTCTTCATTCCTACGAAGAATGTCAGCAGGAATGGTACAACGATCGCTTCTGCCATGGCAAGCAGGAAGATCAGATAAAATTCCGGCTTGATGGAAATGATGCCTGGAAGTCCGCCGACACCGATACTCAGTGCCTGAACACCGCATCCTACGGAAATCATGGCCGCGATGGCGGAACCGATCATACCGCAGATCAGCGGGAATCCGTATTTTAAGTTGACACCGAAAAGGGCCGGTTCTGTAACTCCGAGATAACAGGAGATACATGCAGGAACATTCACCTGCTGTGCCCTTTCATTTTTCTTCTGAAGGATGGACATGGCCAGTACACTGGATCCCTGCGCGATGTTGGAAAGTGCGATCATCGGCCAGAGAATCGTGCCGTCATACGTATTGACAAGCTGTGTATCGATAGCGTTTGTCATGTGGTGAAGGCCCGTCATGACAATCGGTGCGTACAGCAGTCCGAACAGCCCTGCAAACAGCCATCCGAAATTGGACATCAGGCCGCCGTAAACGACATCTGCGATGGCATTCCCGATTGTCCAGCCGATCGGTCCTACTACAGTGTGGGCAATAATTACTGCCGGAACGAGAGAACAGAACGGTACAACAATCATACTGATGACTTCCGGACAATGTTTCTTAAAAAACTTTTCCAGATAAACAAGTACAAAGCCTGCCATCATGGCCGCAATGACCTGTCCCTGGTAACCAATCATCTCTACCTTTGCGAATCCGAAATCCCATACCGGAATCTCACTTGCCGGAGTGTCCGCTACGCTGAATCCATTTAACAGCTGGGAAGATACCAGAGTAAGTCCAAGGATAATACCAAGGATCTGTGTCGTACCCATCTTCTTTGTGATGGACCACACAATACCAACCGGCAGCAGATGGAAAACGGCTTCGCCGATCAGCCACAGAAAGTTGTAAGTTCCTTCCCAGAACTGATACATATCCGCAAGACTCTTTGTTCCATTTTCAAAAAAATTGATCTCTCCGATAATATTCCGGAATCCGAGAATCAAACCTCCGCAGATCAGGGCCGGGATCAGCGGGGCAAAGATCTCGCCAAGCGCTCCCATAATCTTCTGCACCACATTCTGATTTGTCTTGGCCGCCGCCTTTGCCGCTTCCTTGCTGACTCCTTCGATGCCTGCGTAGGAAGTGAACTCGTTGTAAAATACGGACACATCATTTCCTATAATTACCTGATACTGCCCTGCCTGTGTGAATGTTCCTTTTACTGCCGGAATCTCTTCAATGGCCTTCTCATCCGCTTTCTTCGGATCCACGAGTACGAAACGCATTCTCGTCATACAATGGGAAACAGCCTGGATGTTTTCTTTGCCGCCGATCAGCTTTAAGAGCTGCTTCACGTCATTTTCGTATTTCGCCATGGTTCTCTCTCCTTTTCTTTTTATTACGAACTTGTTTGAACAACTTGAATGTAGCATACTTGTTTAAACATGTCAATCGTTTTTTTATAACTCTCTCTTGATTTCTGCATCTCTTCTCTTTATACTGTAACTAAGATGTTTAAACAAGAAAGGAAGTGCTCCATTTGCCAAAAGCGAAATACGATATGATTTACCATGACCTGAAACAGAAAATTGAAGACGAGACCTATCCTTATCAGGAGCTTCTCCCTTCTGAGCACATTCTTGTCAAAACATACGGCTGTTCCCGCAACACTGTCCGCCGTGCCCTGGCCGAACTGACTTCTGACGGATATGTTCAACCCATGCACGGGAAAGGTGTCCGCAACATTTTTCAGCCTGTGGAACAGGCTGCCTTTACAGTGGGCGGGATTGAATCCTTTCAGGAATCCGCTCTCCGGAACAACAAAGTTCCTTTCACACGGATTCTTCAGTTTTCCGAGCTTTCCGCCGATAAAAAAATCGCCAAAAAAACAGGATTTGCTTTCGGGACACCGCTTTACTACATACAGAGGCTGCGTTATCTGGATGGAATTCCTCTGATCCTTGACCACAATTATTTCAATGCCGAACAAATAAAAGGTCTGACCCCGGAGATTGCCCGTCATTCCGTCTATGCTTATCTGGAAAATGAACTTGGAATGACCATCGCAACAAGCAAGCGTACCATGACTGTGGAACATATGACTCAGGTGGATGAAACCTATCTGGATCTGAAAGACTATAACTGTCTTGCCGTTATTACCAATCAGACCTATGATGACAACGGTATTCAGTTTGAATACACGCAGTCGCGGCACCGCCCGGATTATTTCCAGTTCCAGGATGTTGCGGCAAGAAAGAAAAAATAAAGCCATCCGGATTTCCTTGTTTCCGGATGGCTTTGTCCTCTGGCTTTGCTTTTGATACATTTCTTACTTTTATTCAGTTATTCACATGATGATGCGGAGCATAGGAATCTATCGTCAGACCCTTGAACGCATATCCAAGTTTACGGTAATGTTCAATAATTTTCGGGAGCGCTTTTACTGTCGTATCCTTTGCATCAGTATCATGCATCAGGATATTGATATGCTTTGCGCAGGATGATGTTGCTTCCGCGACAAGCTTTTCTTCCGGGACATTATTTCCGCTGGCATCCGTAGAATCACAGTTCCAGTCAAAATACTGATATCCTTTTTCCTGAACCGCTTTTGTCAGTCTCGTCATCAGCCCCGGTACATACTTTTTACTGATGGTATTACTTGAACCTCCCGGGAACCGGATCAGGCAGGACTTCTCTCCGGTGACATTTTCCACCATATCGGATATTTCCTGAAGATCTTTAAAATAATTTTCTTCCGATGCGTAGACTGAAGCATAGTCATGCGTATATGTATGAAGACCGATGGAATGTCCCTTCTCATAAGCAAGACGGATCAGATCATTCTTTTTCTGATTATTTCCGGTAACAAAGAAAGTTCCTTTTACTTTATACTGATCAAGAATATCAAGAATTTTCTTCGTATTATCTGATGGTCCGTCATCAAATGTAAGATAAACGATCTTCTCATCCCACTCCGGATTTGCTTCCACCGTAATATTCTGCACGATTTCCTCCTGATTTCCGGAACGGTCTTTTGCAGTATAAACCGCCTGATAAGATCCAGGCACGGCAAGATCTACATTTTCAGAATGAATCTCCAGGGATGGTGACGGATCCATATCATCTGTCACAGTTACCCCCTGAGAGAAATCCAGTACCTTTCCCTGCTTCACCGTCAAATCCTGTACTCCCTGGATTTCCGGCTTTTGCGTATCTTTTTTTCTTGTCAGCACCGCGTCTTTGACCGTCTGATTGCCGCTCGCATCTTCTGCCAGGATCTCCACCGTGTAATTTCCTTCTTCATCCCAGCTTCCTTCCTCCGCAAAACGGACCGTTACATCAGAAAGGTCTTCCGTCTTTTCCACAAACATCTCCGGTTTGATTTCTTCTGTCATATCAGTGGTATAATCCTTTACTTCCAGATCCGGCGGAGTCGTATCTCTCACCTTTACTACCGCTTTTTCACTGTGGTTTCGCCAGGTATAAACAATCGGATAATCTCCTTCTTTCGATATATCAACACTGGATTTTACAGAAACCTCCTCCGGTTTTCCAAACCATACCTTTTTTATCTGGTCCATCGGATCAAATGCCTCTCCCATCTCATGTTCGATCACACCTCCTTTCAGCTTCAGTGGATGTGTGAAGGTATATAAAAATCCTCCTGCGCCGGCTAACACAAGCAGTATCAGAACCGTCAGGCCTATTCTTATAAATAACTGCCGTTTTCTTTCTTCTTTTACGTTGCTTCTCTTTCTGTGTTCTTTCATAACTTTTCTCATGCTTTTTGTATCCTTATCTTATGTTGTCGCTTTTTGTAGTCATCAGAATAGCACCCCCTCCCACCATAGTCAATGAATCATTTTTTAAGATTTCTTAAAATTTATTTATTATATTCATATTTGTATTTAATTTAATAAACTTTCTCTCTATATTACTTGTTTGTTACATAATTATTAATATTTATCTTCAATTTAAGAACATAAAAGGCTGTATCTGCCTGACAGCCACAGCCTTTCTGCTCCTCATGATTCTAATGCCTTTATCCTTTGATATGGAATGCGTCAAATCCCGGATATACCGCATAACGGGACGGATCCTTGTCACGAAGTTCCAGAGCTTCAAATTCACCAGTGGAAGCCCCGCCTTGGTCACTGTATGAAATTCTTCGTTTACTTATCTTTTTCTGTCCTATACAAAAAAAGAACCAGAGGAACTACTCCTCTGATTCTTCAATCTTTTCCAGTATTCGTTTTTTATAGGAAAGAAACTCTTCTGTCAGCTGAAAATCGTTTCTTCTTGGTTTTGGCTCTTCAATGCGGATCTCATCGATGATATGTCCCGGTTTCCCGCCGAGGATATAAATCCGGTCCGACAGAAGCACCGCCTCATCAATATCATGGGTGATAAATACGGTAGACAGATGAATCTGCTCCATCACATCCAGATACCACCGGTGCATGGACCGTTTTGTCAGCGTATCCAGCGCGGAAAACGGTTCATCCAAAAGAGCCAGTCTGTCTGAAAACAGATAAGTCCGAAGAAGCGCCGCCCGCTGCCTCATTCCTCCGGAAAGCTGTGCTGGATATTTTTTCTCAGTCCCGGCAAGTCCGAATTCTTCAAAATACGGGGCCGCTTTCTTTCTTGCTTCTTTCTTCTTCATGCCGCCAATCACAAGGGGAAGGGCAACATTATCCTCCACCGTGCGGTACGGCAGAAGCAGATCTTTCTGAAGCATGTAGCTGACATTGCCCGGCTTTCCCGTGATCTCCTCCCCGTCCAGAAACACCTGTCCCCGGTCCGGCTTCAGCAGTCCGGAAATCACATTAAACAGCGTCGTTTTTCCGCCTCCGCTGACACCAAGAAGGCTCACCAGCTCCCTGTCATGGATCTCGATGGAGATATCCTCAATAATTGTCCTTCCATCAAAGGATTTTGTCACACCTGACACTACTAAATCTGCCATCTTTCCTCCTTGCTACTCCGGAAGATATTCGTTGGAAAATCCGGTATTTTCCGGAATTTCGTTCTCGGTAAGTCCATTCTCATTCAGCCAGTTGTAAAACAGATTCCAGCGGTCCGGATCGATATAGCCCCATCTGTCCGCATCTGCGATATACTGATCTTTCAGATATTCCTGGCTTGCCTTTACAAGCTCCTGATCAAGTTCCGGTGCTGCCTCACACAGAATCTCCGCCGCTCCATCCGGATCTTCGATCGCATCTTCATATCCTTTCTTCACCGCACTCAGGAATTTCTTCGCGGTCTCCGGCTCTTTTTCCAGAAACTCGTTATTTCCAATAATTACCGGCGTATAATAGTCAAATGCCGGGTTGATATCCTTAAAAGCGAAATAATCGGTTTCCAGTCCTGCAACTTCCGTTGCCACACCTGCCCAGGCATAGAAAATCCAGATGGCATCCACGGATTTGGATTCCAGAGCGGACACTTCGTCCGTCACGGTACTTGGAATCAGCTCAACTTTACTGAAATCACCGCCGTCTGCCTCCACAACATTTTCCATCATTGCTTTCTCGATCGGAGCATCCCAGGTGGCATATTTCTTTCCCTCCAGGCCTTTCGGAGTATCCATCCCCTCGCCCTTTCTGGAAATAATGCCTGATGTATTGTGCTGGACAACCGCTGCCACCGCTGTCGTCGGAAGTGCATCTTCCCCTACAACACCCGGCGCCATCGTATCCTGGAAGGAAATCCCGAACTGAGCCTTTCCCGAAGCAACCAGCGCATCCGCGCCATCCTCCGGCGGCTGTACAATTTCCACTTCCAGACCTTCATCCTCAAAATATCCTTTTTCCTGCGCCACATAAAGGCCGGTATGGTTGGTATTCGGCGTCCAGTCGAGCACGAACGTAATCTTTTCTTTCTCATTTTCCCCCTGCGAGGTTTCACCAGAACCACAGGCAGCCAGGGAGAGCGCCATACATCCTGCGGTTAATACTGCAACAATTTTCTTTTTCATCTAATGTTTCTCCTCCGTCTGTTCCCAGGCCATGCACTTTTTCTGCAGCAAATCTACCAGCTTCATCAAAACAAGGCTGATTACCGAGATCAGCAGGATCACCGCAAACATTTTATCAAATGCAAATGCCTTTTTTACCCTTGTCATATACACGCCAAGACCGTTAAATCCTCCGAGCCACTCGGAAATCACTGCTCCTACCACTGAATAGGACGCCGAAATCCTTAGGCTTGAAAAAAACTGGCCCATGGCTCCCGGAAGCTTGATATACCGGAAAATCTGAACTCTTCCCGCTCCCATGGAACGCAGAAGATTGATCATGTCCCGGTCCGCCGACCGGAATCCGTTCAGAAGTCCCACCGTCACCGGGAAAAAGGTCACAATGACAATCAGAATCACCTTTGGAAGCATCTCATATCCAAACCACAGCACAAGAAGCGGGGCAATAGCTACCGTTGGAATCGTCTGGGTAACGACAATCAGCGGGTAGAGAGCCTGATACAGCCGGTCAAACCGGTCCATGATGACTGCCATCACAAAGCCCAGAACCACCCCGCAGAACAGACCGAGAAATGCCTCTGCAAGCGTCACTTTCGCATGTTCCATCAAAAGTGGAAAGTCAGTGATTAAAGCCTGTACCACCTCCACCGGCGACGGCAGCATATATCCCGGCACCAGGCCGGCCGAAGCTGCCACCTGCCATATGCCGATGATGACCACAAGGGCCGCAGCGGACCAGAGTCTACTCGTGATGCTTTGAAACTTTCTTTTCAATGGACAGCACGTCTCCTTCCGGTCTGTAGCTGACTTTGATATACGCTGCTACATGCGGCGCACCTGCACGCACGGCAATGTGCTGACATTCTTTTACAATGTCCATCAGCTCATCATAATCACCCTCGATTGTTGTCTCGAAAGGTCCCACGTAACAGTTCAGGCCTGTACTTTTGATATAGGCAATTACCTCGTCTACAATACGAATCAGTTCCTCATCGTTTGCCGCGTCCGGTAAGGACTGGATTGCTACACTTGCATTCATTTTCTCTTTCCTCCTGTAAATTTATCATAATGAAACAAAGTGGGTAAATCACAAAAAAACTCTGCCGGAACGCCTCCGGCAGAGATATCTTATCGTCCATGGGTACGAGACTGGTCTTTTCGTCCATGCAGTACTCCACTTCTGCAATATGCTCCCTACGCCGGTATGATCCGGATCAGGTATGAGGGTAAAAGACGCATACCGGTCCTACTCTCAGCCGGACTGTCTCCGGCTCCCCTTTGTCCTGTATTAGTCTACGACACCTTTCTGCCTGTTGTCAAGAATTTCCTTTATTGGGGACGTGTTCCGATGCATCGGAACACGTCCCCAATGATATGATTAATAAACACTCTTTATTCTTTTATATAAATCTTTTCTATTGATCCGATGTACATGGTGTGGTAGTCGCGGTCGGAGTACCATTTGGTGTCATTTTCTTTGACGTCGAATCCTTCCGGACTCATGAATTGATGGTACTGTTTTTTGCAGAGGATGATGAGGTTTGCCTCTTCGAATGCTGCGGTTCCTTCTACGTTCACTGGTGTGAGTCCGGCTTCTTTGATTTTGTCCCGGTCTCTTCCGGATACGGTTCCGCATAAATTCAGGGCTTTCCGGTATGTTTCATCAAAAAATGTGATGGTGAAGTATTCTCCCTGATCGACAAATTCTTTTGTGTACCGGGTCTGGCGGATGTAGGCTGTAACTGATGGTTTTCCCCAGATTACACCCATGCCTCCCCAGCTTGCTGTCATTGTATTGCAGTGTGTTTCATCTCCTGCTGTAATCAGCATCCATTCTTTTCCGATGGCGGTAAATGGATTCACATTCAGTTCTTCCGGTTTGATTTCTTTCCATCCCATGGCAGTATTCCCCTTTCTTTTCCCTAATCGTTTCTATGATGCTTTATCATACTACTTTTTCTTTTTTTCCGTCTACAGTCTCCTGCTCATCCAGGAAATGTTTCTTTCTCAGTTCTTCTTCGATGGCATCGAGGATTTCTTCGCTTTCGGCGCTGATGGTATGAAAATGACTTCCGCTTGTAATGTTTTTCAGCGGACTGGACTGCCCGGCTTTGATGTCTTCTACAAAATCCATCACCTGTTTTCTTGTCCGGATGCCAAGTTCGGCCCGCAGGGTTCCGTACACGTTATGGCTGATAAATACATCTTCCGCAGTCCCGCCGAAATCCACAATCGTATTCAGTTCTTCCATGATCTCATCGTCTGTATGTTTCACCCGGATGACTCTGCTGGCTCTGTGGCTTCCCTGGCAGATGTATCCCCGGCAGGTGGAAACGATCTCATTTCCGGCAGCCCGAAGTACCGCGATATCCTGCACAATCACCTGACGGCTTACTTCAAAGTTTCTGGCAAGCTGAGTTCCGGATACCGGGCTTTCACTTCCCTGAATCTCTTTTAAAATCTTCTGTCTGCGAACTTCTCCGTCCATGGCTTTTCATCCTTTCTCATCGTCCTTCGCCTAGTCAACCGGATGCAGGTTTTTCAGCGAAATGTCCAGAATCGGAGCGGAATGAGTCAATGCTCCGCTGGAAATATAGTCTACACCTGCTGCCGCAAGCTGTGCAGCATTTTCTTTTGTCACGTTACCGGAACATTCTGTGCTTGCTCTGCCGTCAATATAATCAACTGCCTCTTTCATCATTTCCAGAGACATGTTGTCAAGCATGATAATATCAGCACCCGCTTCCACCGCTTCTTTTACCATCTCCAGAGTTTCCGTCTCCACCTCGATCTTCCGTACAAACGGTGCGTACTCCCTGGCCAGTTCCACTGCCTTTTTAACGCTGCCTGCCGCCCCGATATGATTATCTTTTAACAGTACGCCGTCGGAAAGATTGTACCGGTGATTATAGCCGCCTCCTGTGCGGACGGCGTATTTTTCAAAAATCCGCATGTTCGGCGTTGTCTTTCTTGTGTCAAGCAGTTTGGTCTTCGTTCCTTCCAGAAGTTTTGCCACACTTCTTGTATAGGTCGCGATTCCGCTCATTCTCTGAAGATAGTTTAAGGCCGTGCGCTCCCCGGAGAGCAGTACACGAATGTCTCCTGTCACAACTCCCATCTTCTGACCTTTTTTGACTTCATCTCCATCTTTTACAAACAGGGTGACCGTCGTAGATGGATCCAGCAGAGTAAATACTCTTTCAAACACCCAGAGCCCTGCAATGATACCGTCTTCTTTGCAGATCAGTTCTACTTCTCCTTCACGCCGTTCTCTCATCACCGCATTGGTAGTGATGTCCTCGCTTGTAATATCTTCCTCCAGTGCCTGCATGATCAGTTTATCTGCCACCAGTTTCATCGTAATCTCATTCATCTTGCTTTCCTTACCCTTTCTATCTCATCCAGCACTTCCTCCCGGTATATCTGTGGAAGTCTGTCTTTTTCCTTTTGAATCTGCGCCTCTGCCGCTTCTGCAAGTCCTGCCGTCTCTTCCCGGCTTGCATCGTTCTCCTCCCAGGTCTCCGTCAGATGTCTGGCCGCTCTCGCCCCGAACACCAGACTTTCCAGAAGGGAATTGCTTGCAAGACGGTTTGCTCCGTGCACACCGTTACAGCTTGTCTCCCCTACTGCGTACAGATGCTCCATTGATGTCTTACTGTGTTTGTCGACATGAATTCCTCCCATGAAATAATGCTGTGCCGGGACAACCGGAATCCAGTCTTTTGTCACATCGTATCCTTCTTCCAGACAGCGCTCATATATATGCGGGAAATGGCCTTTGATGACTTCTTCTCCCAGAACGGTCATATCCAGCCATACATACGGCGTCTGGTCTTTTTCCATCTGCTTTCTGATTTCCGCCGTAAGCAGATCCCTTGGAAGCACCTCATTTGCAAACCGTTTTCCGTCCGCGCCATAGAGCTTTGCTCCCTCTCCCCGCACGGATTCGGAAATCAAAAACCGCCGTCCCGGCTTTTGGGAATAAAGCGTCGTCGGATGAATCTGGATATAGTCAATGTGCTCCAGTTCGATATGATGACGCAGGGCAAGCGCCAGCGCGTCCCCGGTCAAATGCGGATAATTGGTCGAATGCTTATAAAGCCCTCCGATTCCGCCTGTTGCCAGAATCGTATACTCCGCCTCTAGGAAACAGTCTTCCCCGTCTTCCTTCGAAGCCACGACACCATAACACCGATTGTCCTTTTCCACCAGATCCAGCATCGTCACATGTTCCAGAATAGTCACATTGCTTCTTGTCCGGACTGCTTTCAGAAGTTTGCTCGTAATCTCCTCCCCGGTAATATCCTCGTGAAACAGAATTCTCGGTTTGGAGTGGCATCCTTCCCTTGTATAATCGAATTCTCCGTCTTTTTTCGCAAAATCCACGCCGTAATCAACCAGTTCCCGGATCACGTCTCTGGAAGACCGGATCATAATATCCACGGATTCTACCCTGTTCTCATAATGCCCTGCTTTCAGTGTATCTTCCATGAAACTGTCGTAGTCCGTATCGTCTCTTAACACACAGATTCCGCCCTGTGCAAGAAAGGAATCGCTGTGCTCCACCTCATCCTTCGTGATCATCAGGACCTGTCTGTCTTCCGGCACATGGAGGGCGGCAAACAGTCCGCTCGCTCCGGTTCCTACGATCAAAATATCTGTCTGTATCGTTTTCATTTTACACACCCCTCTGTTATTTCGCAAGTTTCAGCATCTGCTCCATGGCATGTTTTGCCTTTTCACTGACTTCGGCATCCACCTGCACCCCATTACTCTCATCCCGCAGACAATCCCGGATTTTCTCGAGTGTCACCTTTTTCATATCATGACAGCACTGTTCCTTCTGAATCGGGTAAAACTTCTTGTCCGGATTCTGTTTCTTCAGTTCGTACATCACTCCGGTCTCCGTTCCAATCAGAAATTCTCCGGCATCGCTTTCTGCCGCCGTCTTGATAATGCCAGAGGTACTTCCTGCATAATCTGCAAGATCCACCACTTCTTTCGGACATTCCGGATGAACAAACACCAGGGCATCCGGATGTGCTTCTTTGGCGCTTAACACTTCTTCGGCAGTCATCTGATGATGTACCGGGCAGTACCCGTCCCCGAGGATGATCTCCTTTTCCGGTACCTGAGCTGCCACAAAACTTCCCAGATGCTGGTCCGGTATAAAATAAATCCTCTGGTTTGGCAGTGCCTTTACCACCTTCACCGCATTCGCCGATGTCACGCAGACATCGGAATACCGCTTAAGCTCCGCAGTCGAATTAATGTAACATACCACTGCCAGTTCCGGATCACTCTCCTTCATCGCTTTGATTTTTTCCACATCGGCCATATGCGCCATGGCACAGTCTGCCGTCGGATCCGGAAGCAGCACTTTTTTCTCCGGATTTAAAATCTTGGCACTTTCTCCCATAAAAGAAACTCCTGCAAAAACAAGAATCTTTGCATCCGTCTCCTTTGCCACCTTGCTCAGATAAAACGAATCCCCAGTATAATCTGCAATCTCCTGTACCTCATCCGGTACATAATAGTGTGCCAGTATCACGGCCTGTTTCTCTTTTTTCAGTATCTCAATCTCTTCTCTCAAAGAACTCATTGCGGTTTCCTCCCGTATCTTTACTCATTTACACCGCATTATACACCTGATTTTTACAGGTGACAAGACACCTGTTTCAGAATTGTAAATTCTGCTGGCAGAACAAAGAAAAATAAGGACGATTTCAATCGAAATGACAATACAGGAAAGAGAATCTGTGATACAATGGACTTTCAGGAAACACAGGAATGCGGAGGTGACAGAGCTATGAAAATCCATATCATCGGATGCAGCGGATCGGGAAAATCCTATCTTGCCCGAAAGCTTTCCGAAAAATATTGTATCCCCCATTTTGATCTGGATGATCTGCAATGGGACAATCACGCTGAACATTATGGTGTCAAAATGCCGCCCGAAAAACGGAGTGCCATGTTACAGGAAATCGTGCAAAAGGAAAACTGGATCATCGAGGGCGTCTATTATAAATGGGTACAGGACAGCTTCCGTGCTGCCGATATGATTTATGTTTTAGAAATTCCCTCTCGGGTTTACAAGTTCCGCATCCTTCGTCGATTTTTCAAACGGAAACTTGGGTTGGAAAAAGGAAAGAAAGAAACACTACACTCTGTCCTCGGCCTGATCCGGTGGACAGACGAATTCCAGTCTGTCAATATGCCAAAGATTCAGGAAATGCTAAAGCCTTACGGACAGAAAGTACAATATCTGCGAAGTAAAAGAGACATAAATAATCTACTATAAATAGGAGGTGCAACGAATGGAAGGTGTAAAGCGCTATTGCGTTCGTCTTCTCACTCATAACGAACAGTGGAAGGAAGAATTTCAAAAAGTAAAGCAGTCTATTCAGGAGCAGTGGGCTGATAATGTTCTCGATATCCAGCACGTTGGAAGTACCGCCGTCCCTCTCATCTGTGCCAAACCGATTCTCGATGTGGCTGTCCGGCTCCGGTCGGTTCGGCAGTTGGATCCGTCTTTTCTCGAAGCACTCGGTTATGACTACTGTGGAATCCAGCACGGAAATCCTCTTCACCACTTATTTGTCCTGCGTGGTCCCGGTGAGATTTCTCTTCAGCATATCCACTGTTACGATCAGACCGCCCCGGAATTTGACCGGATTGTCGGTTTCCGGGACTATTTAAACGCCCACCCGGATGCTGCAAGGCTGTATGAAGCATTAAAAAAGGATCTTGCCGAAAAATATCCGGACAACCGTCCGGCCTACACAAAAGGAAAAGAGGATTTCATCCAAAATATCTGTGAAAAATTTTGAGTATAAAAACAGCCGGCACGTTTTCGTACCGGCTGCTTTTTACGCGCTTATTTTGTTTATCGTTAATGTGCATGCATAAACATCATGCCGAGAAGGATTCCAAGAACCGTGAAAAATGCAGGCATTTTCCCTCTGTAGAGAGCGTTTGCCTCCGGCAGGATCTCGCCAAAATTGACGTAGAGCATGGCTCCGGAAGCAAAGCTTAAGCTGATGGCAAGTCCCATCTGCCCCATGTCGCCGATCCAGTACCCAAGGACGCCTCCGACAATGATCGCCGCCCCGCTCAATGCGGTCAGCAGGACTGCTCTGCCTTTGGACATTCCCGCTGCCAGAAGAGGTGCGCAGATCGCCATTCCTTCCGGCACATTGTGGATCCCGATAAAGATGGCGAGAGTCAGGGCCGGACTTCCGATCAGGCTTCCGTGGCTTACCAAAGATGCACCGATCGTCATGCCCACCGGAATATTGTGACACGCCACTGCAACCATCATTGCGACTCCGGCAGTCATCATCTTCCGGCTCATACGGCTTTTTGCCTGCTCTGCCTTCTGATCCATCACTCGTTCCAGAAGATAGACGGTCAGGAAACCAATGATCACAAAGACGGCAATCCCACCTTTGGACATTCCGGTTTCCAGTGCGTCGTGAAACAGATCCAGACAGACAATGCTGATCATGGTTCCGGACGCAAAGCTCAACAAAAGACTCATCGCCTTATCCGAGCCCTTCCTTACCGTCGTGCTGAGCGCCGCTCCGATTCCGGTTCCTCCGATTCCCGACAATGCTGTCAATACAATAATCGTAATAAGCATTTTCATATTATTTCACCACTATTTTACGGAAATTTTTCTTTCCTCTCCTTAAAACAAAATCTTCTTCAAAATCTTCCTTCGTGTATGCGGTGTAGGTATCCGTTACCTTTTCGCCGTTGACTGCGGCTCCTCCCTGCTGTACTGCACGTCTTGCCTCAGACCTGGACGGTACCAGGCCGCTCTTATGGAGCAGAGTCAGGATATCGATTTTTCCGTCTGTAAAGTCTTCGTCAGTAAGCTCACAGGTCGGCATCTCAGCTGCGCTTCCGCTGGAGAACAGTGCACGGGCGCTGTCCTGTGCCTTCTTCGCCTCTTCCTCTCCGTGAACCAGCTTGGTCAGCTCGTATGCAAGAATCTCTTTTGCCTGATTTAACTGGCTGCCTTCCCAGGAATCCATCTTGTCAATTTCTTCCAGCGGAAGGAAGGTCAGCATACGGATGCATTTTAATACATCGGCATCTGCCACATTTCTCCAGTACTGGTAGAATTCAAACGGAGATGTCTTGTTCGGATCCAGCCATACGGCTCCGGACTGTGTCTTGCCCATCTTCTTTCCTTCAGAATTCAGAAGCAGTGTGATTGTCATGGCACACGCATTCTTTCCTAATTTCCGGCGGATCAACTCGGTACCGCCAAGCATGTTGGACCACTGATCATCCCCGCCGAACTGCATATTGCAGCCGTATTTCTGGTACAGCATGTAGAAGTCGTAGCTCTGCATGATCATGTAGTTAAATTCCAGGAAACTAAGTCCCTTTTCCATTCTCTGCTTGTAGCACTCCGCACGCAGCATGTTGTTGACACTGAAATGCGGTCCCACTTCACGGAGAAAATCAATGTAGTTCAGATCAAGAAGCCAGTCAGCATTATTTACCATGAGTGCTTTCCCGTCTGAGAAATCAATAAATTTACTCATCTGCTTTTTAAAGCATTCACAGTTGTGCTGAATCTGCTCCGGCGTCATCATGGAACGCATATCTGTTCTTCCGGACGGATCCCCGATATATCCGGTTCCGCCTCCTACCAGGGCGATCGGCTTGTTCCCTGCCATCTGAAGACGTTTCATCAGGCAGAGCGCCATGAAATGCCCTACATGAAGGCTGTCCGCTGTCGGGTCAAACCCGATGTAAAAAGTCGCCTTTCCGTTGTTGATCAGCTCTCTGATCTCTTCTTCGTCTGTAACCTGAGCAATCAGGCCTCTTGCTTGTAATTCCTCGTAAATCTGCATCTTCCTTACCTCTTCTTTCCTTATATTATGTGAACATGATCTGTGAAATTCGTCCGCTTTCGCGTCTATTTCGGCCCTGCCGGGAAATTTCCCCGGACAAAGCGCCCCTCTTTTTCCACCTGTTTCACAAAACGGTTCACTTCTTTTCTTGTCTTTAAGACAATCAGCTTGGTGCCGGAAAGTTTCTTCATATATCCATAGTAATGCGCCTTGCTTCTCCGGTCAAAATTCCAGATCCGTTTTAGAAATCCCGGATCAAACTTCTCCGGACATCCCGGATTCATGCTCGGCCTTGGCTTCCCGTAATTTGTGATCACCCTTCTTAGCACGCTCAGAATGCAAAACCACCGTTTAAAATCCAGATAAATCACGGTGTCGCACACATCCATCCGATGCTCCACTGTTCGTGGAAAATTTCCGTCCATGATCCATTCCGGCTTGCGGATCTCGCTTTGGGTGAGCCGGTCAAACTCATCGAAAGGCTTCCTCTTCCACCCGGCGTCCCATGACAGCGCATCCAGGTAGACAACCGGGAGATCCATGATCTTCCCAAGCTGCCCGGCCAGCGTAGACTTTCCGCTTCCGCTGCACCCGAGAATAACGATCTTCTTTGATTCCTGTCTGTTCTTTCCCCGGCAAGCCGGGTATCGCTCTTTTCTCCGGTCTTCCTTCAAAAAAACTTCCATCTTTTCCCTGAGGCGGCAAAACCGCTGATAGATCGGAGGGGCAATCTTTCCTTCTTCTCCCATCCGGACAAACTCCGAAAGACTCACCCACCTGGCATCTGCGGTCTCTCCTTTCTGAAGACGGATTTCTTCAACAGGAACAGTTTTTCTGACAATGTAGAAATCGATAAACGCATACTCTTCCATCTGGGAATCCAGAAGATGAAGCTCGTTTTCCCTCACCCGGATCCCGGTCTCCTCAAACAGCTCCCTTACCGCTGCCGCCCTGCTTTCCTCGCCGGCCTCCAGAGCTCCGCCTGTATTCTCCCATGTTCCCGGATACTTCTCCTTATCCGGAGAACGCAGCGTCAGCAGGATCTCATTTTGGTCATTGACGACACACGCAACCACAACAATATGAAATTCTCCCTTTACCATCGGATCTTTCCTGCCCGCCTGCTTCCCAAGCGGCTGCCGGTTTTCATCAAATAAATCCCATACCTCCATGGCCTGTAACCTCTCAGAACAAAGTTTCCTGTAAAAAGAGTTTCGCTCACGGAACTCTCGCGCCGAGCGCTGTCGCTTTTGCGACAAATTTCTACTTTGCGCGAGTGCGCATCCCGCGGAGCGTTTTTATTTAGCAGGGAACAAAGTTTCCTGTTAAATAAAAATCCCCCGTCCTTAGAAAGGACGAGGGTTATGCTCGTGGTACCACCTTTTTTCCCGGAATCAATCCGGCTCAGTAAGACATCTCCTTCCTCCACTCACCATGGAATCCCGGAAATATCCCGGCACTATAACGTGTGCCCTGACGTCACAGCCTACTTACTTTCGGTGTGAAGCTCCAAGATGTATTCACAACAAACTTTTCCTGCACCTCTCATCAACCGGTAACTTTCTGTCTGAACCTGATCTGCTGCTACTTCTTCTTTTCTCAGCCTTTTTCCTATACGCTTACGTCAAATACTAACCGATTCCCGTGCGCTTGTCAAGCCTCTTTTTCGTGTTTACGCTTTCCATTTCCGTATTTCCATAAGCCCTGGAACCAGAACTTTCGCACTCGTCTCCAGAATAATCCGGCCTTTTTCGGCCGTAGCTCCGCCCGGATCGCCTCCGATACCGATCGGTTTCCCTTCCGCTGTCTTCCAGTCTTCTGAAACCCATCCGATTGTAACATTTCCTCCGGTCTTCAGCGTCTGATTGCCTACAAACGCACTTGGTATTCCCGCCTCGGAAGTCTCCAGCTTCACCAGTGTCTCGTCGACCGCCATCACCATGGATGTCTCCATTTCTCCTCCATGAAAATCGTAATGATTACCTTCTGATATTGTTGCCTGTACATCCGGATGTCCAAATGCTCCCGATGACAGAATAAACGGCGACATTCCAAGTTCACTCCGAAGCTCACGGCTTAAGATCTGAATCACCGGCAGATTTCCTCCGTGGCATACAAGAAATGCGATCTTCCGAAAACCATGGCGGTAAAGGCTCTCACTGATATCATAGAGCAGATGATAGTACGTATCCGGCTTTAAAGTAATGGATCCGCAGAAATTCTTGTGCTCTGTGCTCAGGCCAACCGGAATAACCGGAAACGCAAGAATCGGGAAGTCTGCTTCTCCGGCTTCCTCCAGCGCTTTTCCGAGGTATTCCACCATTGCTTCCGCAATGATGTCATCTGTCCCAAGCGGCGCCTGATTTCCATGCTGCTCCAGTGCTCCCACCGGAATCAGGACGATCGTCTCCTCCTTATCCACCTGTTCCATTTCCAGACGCGTCAGTTCTCTGTACTTACGAATCATACCGTTCCCTCCATCCTTTGACAACTCCCACTTCTTTCAGCCTGTCATACAGAAGATATCCCACAATATAATTCAGCAAAAGCTTGATCAGATTGAACGGGATTGTCGCCAGTATGAGAAACAGCGGAAGATTTCGAATCAGAGGATTGACTGCTCCCACGGTGCGGACCACTTCATCCAGAGAAAGGCCCATCGCCGATGCATAAAGCGGAAGTGTAATGCACGCATTCAGGACACAGGAAAACGCAATCCGGACCGGAAGATTGATCCCAAGCGAAATCACTGCCGCCTTTCTCGTCTGTCCCATCTTTTTGAACACGATCCACAGCGGGAGCACAAACAGCAGCGTCCCTAGAAGATTAGCGAATTCACCGACAAACATTGTCGTTGTCCCAACCGTGATCAGCTTGATCAGAATTTTGATGACCTCCACACAGATTCCGGACACCGGCCCCAGCAGAAATGTCGCGATCACAGAAGGGACGTCGCTGAAATCCACCTTATAAAACGGCGGCATCAAAGGAATCGGGAATTCCATTGACATCAGTATGCCGGCAAGAGCCGAAAGCATGGCCGTAATGATGAAGTAGTAGGTTTTGTTTTTTGTTCTCATATACTTTTCTCCTTTCGAATGATGTTACAAATTTCGTAAATCCTTCGAAAGAAAAAAATCCCAGCACCAGGGGCACTGAGATTCTCTGTTCACTGTTTCTTCTCCCATCCAGACTGTCACTGTCGGTTTTGGAATTTCACCAAATCAGCCACATACGTGGGTCACGGACTATACCGTCGGTAGGGAATTACACCCTGCCCCGAAGAATTTATTCATTTGCAGTATTATCGTAGCACACTCATATCCATTGTGCAATACATCTGATGCAATTTATGGATTTGTAAGTGCGCGGGCCGTATCCTGCAAAAACGCATCGATCCGCTCCTGATCCTGTTCGAGGCAGCAGGCATACAGCAGGTCCATCATAACCAGAATCGGAAACTGAGGAGAAATCGCATCTCCATACTCCAGATTGTCCAGTGCCGGGACGAGAATCACCTCGTCACAATACTCCATGAAATCCGGGTTGTTCCGCGCTGTCACAAGGACACATCCGGCTCCTCGCCGCTTCGCCTCCTGAAGCATATACTGAACCTCTTCCGTCTGCCCTTTCATGCTGAATCCGATGACCAGAGAGGTTTCATTCTGAAAGACCGCCCGCATCCGGATCATGTCCCGGTCCACGAGAGAATTGATATTCAGCCCGATCCGCATAAACCGAAGCTCCGTCTCCCTGGCGGCAATTCCGGAACTTCCGACACCGCAGACAAAAATTCTCTCCGCCTGAAACAGCATCCCGGCAATCTTTTTGAATTTCTTTTCATCAGCCAGATTATACGCCTTATTCAAAAGCTCCTGATAAGTATCCAGCACCCGTCTTGTATTATCTGCAAAGGGTCTGCTTTTCTTCTCCCGAAATGTATCCTCGTACTGATAGATAAACTCCCTGTATCCCCGGAATCCGCATTTTTTTGCAAACCGGGAGAGAGATGCCTCGGAAACATAAAGCCGTTCAGAAACCGCCTTTGCGGAAAAATCCCGCTTCTTTTTATTCTGGATAAAGAAATCCGCGATGGTCCGCTCCAAAGCTGTAAAATTCTCATAGTTGTACTCAATCACCGGTATGATCGACCTTGCGTAGTGCTCCATGTTCTTTTCCTTTCTTCTGTCTGTATTTTACATAACACTACCGAGAGTATAACACAGGTTTCACAAAAATAATACTAACTCTCCCATAGTTTTTGTGTTATAATGAGATTGTTTGAAAATGGCATGTTTGCCGGAAAAATAGGAGGTTTTTATTATGAACGTACCTGAAAGAATCGCAAAATTGCGTACTCTTATGGAAGAAAAAGGAATTGACATCTATATTGTCCCGACAGCAGACTTCCATCAGAGCGAGTATGTTGGGGAACATTTTAAAGCGAGAAAATTTATTACCGGATTCTCCGGATCTGCAGGAACAGCTGTCATCACAAAAGAAGGCGCTTACCTCTGGACAGATGGAAGATATTTCATCCAGGCTGCAAAGCAGCTCGAGGGCTCTACAGTTGAACTGATGAAAATGGGCGAGCCGGGTGTTCCGACTATCCATGAGTTCCTTGCTGATACATTACCGGAAAACGGCACACTCGGATTTGACGGACGTGTAGTTTCCATGGGTGAGGGACAGGATTACGAGTCCATCGCAACCGAGAAACACGGAAAAATCGTTTACGAATATGACCTCATCGACCAGATCTGGGAAGACCGCCCGGCCCTTTCCGAGGAACCGGTCTTCGCACTGAATCTGAAATATACAGGTGAGACAGTTGCATCCAAGCTGTCCCGCATCCGTGAAGACATGAAAAATGCCGGAGCAACTGCTCATGTCCTCACAACACTGGATGATATCTGCTGGACACTCAATATCCGTGGAAACGACATCGAGTTCTTCCCTCTTGTACTGTCCTACGCAGTGATCACCATGGATAAAGTAGACCTCTACATCAACGAGGCAAAATTAAGCAGCGAAATCAAGGCGGATCTGGAAAAAGACGGTGTTGTCTTCCATCCGTACAATGACATTTACGAAGACATCAAGAAAGTCGGATCTGACGAAGTGCTTCTGATCGACCCGGCAAGACTGAACTACGCACTTTACAACAACATCCCGGAAGGTGTTGCAAAAGTGGAAGAGCGTAACCCGGAGATCCTCTTCAAGGCAATCAAAAACGAAGTAGAGATCGAAAACATCCGTCAGGCTCAGATCAAGGACAGCGTCGCACATGTGAAATTCATGAAATGGCTCAAGGAAAATGTGGGCAAGATGACGATCACAGAGATGAGCGCATCTGACAAACTGGACGAGTTCCGTGCAGAACAGGGCAACTTCATCCGCCCAAGCTTCGAGCCGATCAGCTCCTATGGTGAGCACGGTGCCATCGTACACTACACATCCTCACCGGAAACAGATGTTGAGCTCAAAGAAGGCGGACTGTTCCTGACTGATACCGGTGCCGGATTCTACGAAGGCTCCACAGACGTTACACGTACCTACGCACTCGGAGAGATCCCTCAGATCATGAAAGATCACTTTACACTGGTTGCAATCAGCAATCTCTCCCTTGCAAACGCACGCTTCTTAAAAGGCTGCACTGGAATGACTCTGGACATGCTTGCAAGAAAGCCGTTCTGGGATAGAAACTTAAACTTCAATCACGGAACAGGACACGGCGTTGGATACCTTCTGAACATTCACGAAGGCCCGGCAGGATTCAGATGGCAGTTCCGCGCAGGCGAGATTCAGCCGTTTGAGAAAGGTATGATCATCACAGACGAGCCTGGTATCTACATCGAAGGAAGCCACGGTATCCGTCTGGAGAACGAGCTTCTCACATGCGAGGGTGAGAAAAACGAATACGGACAGTTCATGTACTTTGAACCGATCACTTACATCCCGATGGACCTTGACGCCATCAATCCGGAAATCATGACAGCAGAAGAAAAGAAAATGCTCAATGATTACCACAAGACTGTTTATGAGAAAATTTCTCCATACCTTGACAATGAGGAGAAAGAATGGCTCAGAACATACACAAGAGAGATCTAAACCGAAAACTGATTTCAGATGCAGCGATACGGCTCCGGTGCCTTCAGGTGCCGGAGCCGTATCTGTTACTACCATGAACAGGAGATGATATTATGCCATCCATCTATGCACACTACACCTTCGGAGAAATGATGAAAAAAGCATTTCCGGCCGATATCCGCAAGCTGATTTCCCTCCATGAGGATCTGTTTGAAATCGGACTGCACGGCCCGGATCTGTTCTTTTATTACCATGCACTTCTCAAAAACCGTGTCAACCGGACCGGCTACCACATGCACGATGTAAGCGCTGCACCATTCTTCCGGCGCTCCAGAGATGTGATTTTATCCGCAGCCTCCATATCCGAGAAACATGCCCGGTTAGCCTACATTCTTGGCTTTCTCTGTCACTTCACACTGGACAGCGTCTGCCACAGCTATATTGAGAAAAAACTCACGGAGGATCCGGTTACCCACTCCGATATTGAAACCGAGTTTGACCGCTATCTTCTGTTGAAACAGAATAAACGCCCGCTTCACGCAAAGGTGACTTCACACCTCCACGCTTCAACGGCAGGAGCAAAAGCAATCCAGGCGTTTTTCCCGACACTGAGCGTCCGGCAGGTAGAGTCCTCCATTTCTTCCATGATCTGGTACAATGACCTGTTTACAACCTCTGACCGGCTCACACGCAGTCTCGTAACATTCTTTATGCACGCCACCTTTACCTACAAAAGCCTCGGCGGACTGCTGATGAAGGAAAAAGCCAATCCGCACTGCGCGGACAGCAACCTCAGGCTTCACAAACTGATGGAGGCATGCGTGCCGCTTGGCCTCTCACTTACGAAAAATTATGTTGCATTTTTCAATCACGGAGAACCGCTCTCGCCTTATTTCCGCCATACTTTCGGACCAAAACCAGGCTGGGAACATATCCCGGTCTTATCCTTAAAAGAAGAGCGCCGTTACAAACCTGACACGGAGGAACTTTCACAATGAAATGGAAGACAACATCACTGGAAAAGAAATGGATTTTTTACGACGTAGGAAACTCAGCTTTTACTCTCCTGGTTTCCACCATTATGCCGATTTATTTTAACTACCTTGCATCGAGCGCCAACGTCTCGGAAGTCGATTACCTCGCTTTCTGGGGATATGCCACTTCGGCTGCAACGATTATCACCGCCATCCTCGGACCGGTTCTCGGAACAGTCTCGGATTTCAGAGGATGGAAAAAGCGGCTTTTTCTCTTCTCTCTTCTGGTAGGGGCCTGCGGCTGCGTGGTGCTTGGGTTCTTAAGCTCCTGGATCTGGTTTCTGCTGATTTTTGTACTTGCAAAGGCAGCGTACTCTCTGAGCCTGATCTTCTATGACTCCATGCTCACTGACGTCACCACCGAAGAGCGGATGGACGAAGTTTCCTCCCGCGGCTACGCCTGGGGATATATCGGAAGCTGTATCCCGTTTCTGATCAGCCTTGCCCTCGTTCTCTTTTACGAAACGCTGGGAATTACCATGAACATGGCCATGAGCATTGCTTTTCTTCTGATCGCCGTGTGGTGGGTCTGCTTTGCGGTACCGCTTCTTCGAAGCTACAAACAACTGCACTGTATCGAAAACCACGATCATGCAGTCTCCTCCGGACTTCGCCGTCTCGGCCATGTGTTCGGAGAATTGAAGAAAAACAAGAAGATTCTCTTCTTCCTGATTGCCTTTTTCTTCTACATCGACGGCGTGTACACCATCATTGACATGGCAACCGCCTACGGAACAGCTCTGGGTCTGGATACGACCGGACTGCTTCTGGCACTTCTGGTAACGCAGATCGTTGCCTTCCCGGCCGCACTGATTTTCGGACGCTTGAGTGGAAAATACAAAAACGCAAGCCTGATCAAGATCTGTATCGCAGCATATTTTCTGATCGCCCTTTACGGCATCACTTTAAAAGAACAGTATCAGTTCTGGATTCTGGCTGTCTGTGTCGGAATCTTCCAGGGCGCGATCCAGTCCCTCTCCCGGTCCTATTTCGCCCGGATCATTCCGGCTGAACGCTCCGGAGAATACTTTGGCATCTACGATATCTGCGGAAAGGGTGCATCCTTCCTCGGAACCACTCTGGTCTCCGCAATGAGCCAGCTCACAGGAAACATGAATCTTGGCGTCGGTTCTCTCGCCGTCATGTTCCTGATCGGATTTTTCTTCTTTCTTCGTACCGAAAAATTATCCTAAAACAAAAAAGGATCTCTTCCGGCACGCCTCATTTAAAGGCTGTCCAGAAAAGATCCTTTTTTATTTCTGTATGCTATTATTTATGCGTATTTCCGAACGATCTCCTGCATCTTATCAAAGCACTGCTCCATCTCGTCCACCAGGCGAAACTGCGTCCGCGCACGCACCAGATTGTGCTCCGGATACTCTGTCTTAAAGTAGGTATCTCCCTGAAGATAGTCTGTCAGGAAACGGATACCGCACTCCAGTGTCATCAGTCTTGCTCCCCATGGAAGGCTTTCGATCTCTTCCTTGGTAAGCACATCCTTTGTCTCCTCCAGATATCCCTTTACATAAAGCTCATACAGGGAAATATCAAAATGTACCAGATCCAGGTTTTTCTCATCCTCTGCCGCTGTCGCCGCGCCGAACCGAATGGAATCACCAAAATCATTCGCTGCAAGGCCCGGCATGATCGTATCCAGATCGATAATGCACAGCCCTTTTCCAGTCCTGGAATCAAAAAGAATATTATTTAACTTCGTATCATTGTGAGTCACACGAAGCGGAAGCGTTCCGTCATCCTGCTGTTTCACAAGCACTGCACAGTCATCCTTGCGTTTAAGGACGAAATCAATCTCCGGACGGCAACTGCCTTTCCGGTTTTTCAGATCCCGTTTCAGGGCAACCTCAAACGCTTCAAATCTCTTAACCGTATTGTGGAAGTCCGGAATCGTCTCATGCAGTCTGGATGCCGGATAATCGCCAAGCTGTTTCAGGAAATGGCCAAAACTGCTGCCGGACTGATAGAACTGCTCCGGCTTCTCCACCAGCTGGTAGCACTCAGAATCCGGGATAAAGTTGTAGCATCTCCACGGCTCCCCTTCACTGTCCTCAAAATAGTTGGCTCCGCTCTTTGTCTTGATATAGGCAAGCGTCTCCCTGTCCGGATCTCCGCCTTCCTCGCGGATCACATTTCTCAGGTATTCGGTTACACCGAAAATATTTTCCATGACACCAGCCGGATCCTTAAATACATTGCTGTTAACTCTCTGAAGAACATAGGAAAGCTCATCTCCATTTTCCCCCGGCGTGTAAACCGCATATGTCTCGTTGATATGGCCTGCGCCAAACGGCTTCACATAGCTGCATCTCGGTCCAAAACCAAACGCATAGATCGCATCCTCCAGATCACGATTGTCCACACCGTCAATCTTCCGGTGGGTAGAGAAGATCACATCTCCAGCCTCTACCTTCTGTTTGATTCCGATATTACAGTTTGCCTTTACCACACTGTTCAGGCTGATATGAGCACCCTTTGCCACATGGGAATCATGATCGACTACCGCACCACTGTTGATCAGAACTCCGTGTTCGATAACCGTATGCGTATTAATCACTGCCTTCTGCATGACAAATGTACCATTTCCAATGACAGCGCTCTGGCTTACAAAGGCTGTCGGATGAATGATCGCCGGCACCTTGTATCCTGCTTCCATCAGCTTTTCCGTCCAGAAAAGCCGCATATTATTGTCACCAAGAGCTGCTACCGCTGTGTCATACTTTTCAAGAAAACTCTTATAATCGCAGCACTTTCCGACAACGTCCTTGTCCTTTACCGCATCATCCAAAAATACAACGTCTTCATAGCCTAAAAGCCATGCTGTCTCCTGAATCATGTGCCCGAATCCGCCGGCACCTAAAATCAATAAACTCTTCATTGCATTTCTCTGTAAGAGATATTCTATTCTCTTATCTTCCCTTTCTCCATATTTTACTCATATCCTCTGCCACCGGGCTAACTCCCTTTCCCGGCTCCTTCGGCGGCAAAAGGCCAGGGCCTTCATCTGGCACCCCGGCCTTAAGTATATCTATTATATCAGATTTCCAGTAAAAAGTCTTATTTTGCCAAAAATTTCTTTACGACTTTTTCCAAAATCTTTGCAATTTTATTACAAGGTTCTTTACAAATCAAAGAAGTTTTTCCGGTATTACTCCCAGATTTTCAAAAAATACTGCCATGTTGGAATACCGTTTGAGTGAATTCCCGTTTTCCATAATAAACTTCCACCAGAAGCAGAATGATCTTCTTAGTCATGCACTCCCACCTTTCCTGCCCGGCGCATGGCCATTTCTATCTCATAAATATTTGTCCTATTCCTCACCATCTTTCCCTGCTTTTTGGAAAAATACGTGATTCAGCATAGGAATTGCTCCATATTTACCAGACACATAACCCTTGGCAAGATTTTCTGATTTCCGTACATCCTTGATCTCTACGAGGGAATATAAATCTGTCGCCCGATCTTTGTTCAATTGTGTAAACCAGACCTGATCTCTGCGAAACAGTTCCCTGTTCAACAGACTCGTATCATGAGTTGAAAAAATCAACTGAGCAAATATATCTTTTTTATAATTCTGAAACAGCTGCACAATTTTATAGATAACAGCTTCATGCAGACTCGCTTCCAACTCATCGCAAATCAATACTTTACCCGTATTCAATATGTCAATCATCGGGCAAATAATTTCAAAAAGCCGCTTGATTCCGGATGATTCCTCATTTAATAAATCTATCTCGAATTTATCATATATGACTTTCGCTTCTATACGGTTGCCCTCCTGTTCTGGAATCAGGCCCATCAAATTATCAGGAAGTTGTAAATCCCTCTTTAAGTCAGTAAATTTTACCTTTTCTACCTTTAACTTCACATCCTGGATTCCGGTATCCAAAGCGTTCAGCATCTGCAAAAATTCTTCTTTGATAGAAGGATTATCCTGCATAAGACGAATCGAATATTCCGTCCAATTATTCATGGAAGGATTGTAAATCACAATGTCTGTAGTAAAAAAGAGAAATGCTTCTTCCAGTTCTCTCACATTACTATAATTGGCAGCACACGAAAGAAATAAACGGTTTTCTTTTAACACATCTTTAATACTGACATCAAAGGATGATTTATAGCGGTTTCCCGGCTGAATGTTCATTCTGTCCCGCTCAAATATTTTTACCTGTCTGCCATTTGGAAAATAATACAAATATTCATCAGTAATGACTCCTCCCTCTATGCTGAAACCATACGCATACCTGACATTATTACGTATAAACTGAATGTCAAACGTGCTTGGATTCTCTTTTTCAGATAATTTATGTGCAGCCTGAGGGATCTTCTGCCCCGGCTGATATGAGATACTGGTCTGAACCAGATTGCACATAAACAGCAGGGCGTTGATAAAATTACTTTTGCCAGATCCATTTGCTCCATATATAACAGCCGATCGTAAAACCCGAAAATTGTTATAAACTTTCAAAAGCTCTTCTGATGTGTCGTCTTTTCCCGCGATCATAGAAAATCTGATCTCTTCTTTAATAGACTTAAAGTTTGAACATCTGAATTCTAATAACATTGCGCCACCTCCTTTATATCCTTATGATACCCCTTTTTCTTTATTTTTTGAGTATTCCGGGGCATTTTCCATCACCAGTCCGGCGTTAGGAAATCACTATTCCGGATAAGCGGAAATCACTGTTCCGGGACAGGAAATCACATTCCAGAGCCTTATAATAGAGACATGCATCGCAAGATGTAAATCTATTATAAGGAG
>NZ_BSBO01000011.1:0-93593 GCF_027924685.1 Sellimonas catena | reverse complement strand
TTACGTGTTTTATTTTGCAACTAACATCATAAAGAAAAACTGTATGATTGGGAAGTAGGGATTTTCTCTGCTTCCCTTTTTATTTAGGAAAAATTCCTATTTTTGCCAATAATAATTATACACTAACGCCTGCGCTCACTCTTCTTTTTCAATTCCCAGATACGGAAGCACATCATCGAAAATCTCCCTCACGACCGGAGCTGCGATCGTTCCGCCATAATAGATTCCCTGGGGATCATAAATGACACACATTCCCAGAACCTGCGGATCCTCGGCAGGAGCAAAACCGATAAAGGAAGAGATGTATTTATTGGCACTTCTTGGAAGCGTCTGAGATGTCGCTGTTTTCCCTCCGATGCTGTATCCTTCGATATAGGCATTTTTCCCGGAGCCTTCTGACACGACACTTTCCAGAATTTTCTGCATGGTCTTCGATGTTTTTTCCGAAACAATCCGTTTTCCCTGCTTATCGGAAAATGTCTTGATCGTCCTCCCTCTCTCACCGTCCTGTACCGATACCGCAAAGTGCGGTGTCACACGTTTTCCCCCGTTAATGAGCGAACTGACTGTCGCTGCCATCTGAACCGGCGTTACCTGGAACGACTGGCCAAAAGTCATGGTGGCAAGTTCCACCTCCCCGATATCTTCCAGCCGGTGCATGATTGTTCCTGCCTCTCCCGGGAGATCCACCCCGGTTTTTTCCATCAGGCCGAACTGCTCGAAATAATCGCAGAACCGCTCCGCTCCCAGTCTGAGCCCGATCTCCATAAAAACCGGATTACAGGAATTCTGCACTCCTTCCACGAATGTCTCCGCCCCGTGTCCTCCTACTTTGTGGCACCGGATTCTCCGATCCTCTACAATCTTATATCCAGGGCACACAAATGTATCATCCAGATCGACTACCCCTTCTTCCAGGCAGGCGCTGGAGGTGATGATCTTAAAGGTGGATCCCGGTTCATAGGTATCATTGATACACCCGTTTCTCCACATCTGATTCAGAAGTTCCTGCTTTTCTTCCTCCGAGGAGGCAGATACGCCTTCCGGCAGTTCAAACGGCTCATTCAGATTAAATTCCGGCCAGTTGACCATCGCATAGATCTCCCCGTTTTGCGGGTTCATCAGGATGATGGCCACTTTATCCGCCTGTTTTTCCTCCATCACCTTCTGTGCCATCTGCTGTGCGTATTTCTGGATATTATAATCGATGCTGATCTGAAGCGTATTTCCCGCTGACGGTTCAATCCGGTCTTCCGCTATACCTTCCAGTTCCACTCCTCTGGCATCTGTTGTCGAGAGAATTTTCCCGTTTTCTCCTTTCAGATAGTCTTCATATTTTACTTCCAGCCCGATGATTCCCTGGTTGTCTCCTCCGGTAAATCCAAGCACCTTGCTCGCCAGTTCTTCATATGGATAATACCGTTTAAAGTCTTCATCCACTTTGACCCCCGCCAGGTTCATCTCCCGGATCTTGTCTCCGGTCTCCTTTTCCACATTGGTCTTAATCCGTTCCATGGAGGATACCTTCTCCACCTTTTTCCGCACCTCGCTTTCCTCCAGTTCCAGAGTGCTGCTCAGCGCCCTGATTACTGCCTCGGGGTCTTCAATCTGACTGTGTATCACGGAAACCGTGCAGACAGTCTTGTTGGTAGCCAGCACCTTGCCGTTTCTGTCTACAATTTCCCCTCTTGCCGCTTTGATCTCCCGTTCTCTCTCATGAAGATCTTCCGCCTTTTTCTGATAATATTCCGCGTCCAAAATCATCAGATAGCAGAGCCTCCCGATCAGTCCAAGAATCATGACAGTGGCGGCAAGAAAGACAATCAGTATCTTCTTTTTATTATAGGTTTTGTTTTTCATCAAAAAACCTCACAGAAGTGATTGATATAACTTATTAATCCTTCTGTGAGGTTATTCTTTTTATTCTGTTTTTGTGATATTCAGATATGGAAATGCTTCTTCCATAATATCTGCTGCAAGGCCCGTTGCGAGATAACTTGCTGCCTGCTGCGCAAGATTCGGTTCGTCCACAATTACGTAGATCATGACCTCCGGATTTTCCTGCGGCGCATAGCCGATAAAGGAGTTCAGATTCTTTCCTTCACTTCTTGGCAGTTTTTCCGCTGTTCCCGTCTTTCCACCAATTGCATATCCTTCTACCTGGGCCGATGTTCCGCTTCCTTCCTGCACAACTCCATACATGTAGTCTTTCAGAATATCACAGGTCTCCTGAGAAACCGTTTTTCTCGCCAGTACCGGTGTTTTTGTCTCCACTACATCTCCGTTGGCATTGCGGATCTCTTTGACAAGATACGGCTCATAATAGTTCCCGCCATTGATCAGTGAACAAAATCCGGCCGCAAGCTGTGTCATTGTCACATTAAAGTTCTGACCAAACGAGTTGGTTCCAAGGTCAATCGGCTGCATGTTGTCAGCCGAATAAAGAAGATTTGATGTATCTCCCTCTCCCGGAAGATCAATTCCGGTATATTCTCCAAACCCGAACAGATGCTGGTACCGGCAGAAATCGTCCGCACCAAGCACTTCAGCAATCTGCATCATACCAACATTGCATGAATTTTCCAAAACCTGCTTTAATGTTTCTGTCCCATGTCCGTTTGTTGCAATACAGGAAACCGGATTTGCCACTCCCTCATAGGAATAAGAACCGGTACAGACATACGTTTCATTTCCTGTCAGTTTTCCCGTCTCAAATCCTGCCGCCATTGTAAATGGTTTCATTGTAGATCCCGGCTCAAACGTGTCACTGACACAGAAGTTTCTCCAGAGCGCATTCAGAGTATCCAGACGTTCCTCATCCGTCATTGCCTCCTGCTCCTCCGTGGTATAGTACTCTGACAGATCCCTTGGATTATTCAGATCAAAATTCGGGTAACTCGCCTCAGCCAGAATGGCTCCCGTATTCGGATCCATGACGATGACGGCTGTATTTTTTGTCCCTTCTCCTTCATGGTCATTGTCCCGCAGACGCTCGTTCAATGCGAGAATATGTTTTTCGACGATCGCCTGGAGATTGGCGTCAATTGTTGTAACAATCGAATTGCCGTCCGTCGGGCTCTGTATTACACTTTCCGAACTTGATCCGGATGACAGATATCCGGTCCTCTTTCCGTCCGTTCCGTTTAATTCGCTGTTATAATATGCCTCCAGCCCGATCGTCCCAACATTTCCGGATGAGGTAAATCCGATCACATCGCTTGCCAGCGTTCCATAAGGATAAGTTCTTACATACGAATCTTCCAGTGTCACACACACAATATCGGCATTCTGATCCATCTGGCTCTGAAAGTCTCTTCCTGTCTCATAATCCACATTGGATTTCAGTATGACATATCTGCTGTCCGCCTGATCCTGCAGAATCTCCCGGAGCTCCGGCTCATCCAGTCCAAATGCACTTACAAGTGCCTCCACTGTAGCATTGATCCGTTTGTTCTGATATGTCGTTTTTGTTTCCAGAAGCCCTGCCACATCCAGAATCACATTGTAGGAGCGTTCACTTGTCGCAAGCGCCGTACCATTCGTATCCAGAATATCACCCCGTTTAAACGGGATCGTCTGACTTCCGCTTCGCATCTGGCTCATCACCTGTTTTTGGTATTCGTCTCCTTTTGTGAGATTTAAAGCCGCTGCCCTGCCTGTCAAAAAAACAAAAGCCAGTACGATTGCCGTAAACACTCCTACCAGCTTTATCTTCATTTTCTTTGGAAATTTTTTTGGAAAATGTCGGAATTCATTTCTTTTTTTTCTTTTTATCATGTAATTCCCCTTGTCAATATGCTGTTATTTATCCGATGCTTCCCCATCCTCCGGAATACTTTCATACTGTCTGATTTCATGAGTGCCTGCACTCTGATATTTCACGATCTGAGACGAATCCGCGTAGACCATTCCAAGTTCTTCAGCCCTTTCCCGGATTTCCTCCAGATTGACAGAGTTGGCAATATAGTTGTATTCCGATGTATTTTTTTCTTTCAGGCTGGTGATTTCCGTGCGAAGGCTTTCAATCTTTCTTGTCTGCTTATCCAGATCCGCCCGGACTCCCACATAATGGAAACAGACAAATAATGCCGCTGCCACTGCCCCGGCCAGAAATGTCACATATCCAAAGCCGAGTTTCATCGCTCTGCGCTGATTTTTCCTTGTCTGAGGACTCACCTGCTTTTCTTCTTCGTAACCATCTGTATTCTGCTCCGCCTGTGTCTGTCTGACCCGGACAAGATTATCATACATATAGATGTCATTTCCCTGTTTTCTTTTCTTTCCTGCTGCCATACACGTTCCTTCTTTCTGTGTCTGGTATTTCCGTATTCCATCTCGTATCAGACATGTTCAAAAATACGGAGCTTTGCACTTTTTGATCTGCTGTTTTCCTCGGTTTCTGTTTCCCCCGGAAGGATCGGCTTTCTGGTGATGACCTTTCCTTTTGACTTCTTCCCGCATACACATACCGGAAAATGACTTGGACATGTACACGGATTTTCATTCCGTCGGAATGCTTCCTTTACAATCCGGTCTTCCAGTGAGTGGAAAGTGATAATACAGATCCTTCCTCCTGAATTTAATAAATCAATCATCTCATCCAAAGATTCCTTCAAAACTGTCAGTTCCTGATTCAGCTCAATCCGGATCGCCTGAAACGTCCTCTTGGCCGGATGTCCTGACATCTTCTGAAACTTCATTGGAATCGATGCTTTTATAATCTCTGTAAGCTCGCCAGTGGTTGTAATAGGACCTTTTTCCCTCGCCTGAACAATATGCTTTGCAATATTCTTCGCAAATTTGTCTTCTCCATAGTCCCGGATAATCCGAAAAAGGTCCATCTCACTGTATCCATTGACAATATCGGCAGCCGTCTTTGTCTGCCTCGTATCCATCCGCATATCGAGCGGTGCATCTTTTGTGTATGAGAATCCACGCTCTGCCGTATCCAGCTGGTAGGACGATACGCCCAGATCGAGGACAATCCCATCCACCTTGTCAATGCCTAATTCCCGGAGCCGCAGCTTCATATCACAATAATTGCTCCTTACTATTGTAACCTTCTCCCCGAAACTGCGAAGCCTGATCCCTGCCGCTTCAATCGCGGCGGCATCCTGGTCTATTCCGATAAAACTCCCCTTGTCGTTTAACCGCTTACACACTTCAAAAGCATGTCCGCCTCCACCAAGCGTTCCATCTACGTAAATGCCGTCTGGCTTGATGTTCAGACCATTTACGACCTCTTCCAACAATACTGATTTGTGTTCAAATGCCATGGCGTTCTCCTCCATCATATGATCTTAAATACTAAGGCCCAGATCTTCCATGTCACTTGCGATATCATCGATATCCGCTTCCACTTCTTCACTATGTGCATCCCAGGCTTTCTTGTCCCAGATTTCAATCTTGTCAAGGACACCTGCCAGAACTACTTCCTTTTCCAGTCCGGCATATGCTCTCAGGGCAGAAGAGATAAGTACTCGACCTTGTTTGTCAAGTTCACCATCGACAGCGCTTCCAAGAAAGAAACGTTTGAAGTCTCTGGCTTTTTTGTTTGTAAGTGGTAATTCCCGGAGTTTTTCCTCAAAGGCACTCCATTCGTCGTCCGGATACACAAATAAACAGCCGTCCATTCCCTTTGTTATCACGAAATGTTCTCCCAGACTTTCGCGAAACTTGGAAGGGATGATCAGGCGGCCTTTTGCATCAATACTATGATTGAATTCTCCGTTCAACATACAATCACCTTCTTCCAAAATGGGGATGGCCTCCACCATTTTGTACCACTTCTCTCCACTTTCTACCACTTGAAACCATTGTAAACCACACACCCTGCTTTTTCAAGTGTTTTTTCCAAAATGATTCTTAATAATTTCTTACAGGTTTTCACGTCTGTTAAGAGTCCTGCGGGCTTTTCCCGGAACAAAATAAAAGACAGTATGGATGAAACCATACTGCCTTTTCGCCTTTCATTACATAGGCTCTTATTCCGTTTCTTCTGTGCCGCTCAGGCCATTAAGATATTCCTCAAACGCGGAATAATCAGCTGTCACACTTGCTCTCGGTCTGCTCTCTTCAATCTTCTGATATCCGGAAAATCCGATCCAGACAACAATCAGTACAATAATCACTGCCGCCAGAGCCGTCTTCAGACGGAACAGAAGCTTTTTCTTTTTCTCTTCCTTTTTTCTTTTTTCCCTGTTATTTTTATAAGAATCTGCTTTTGTCAGGCTCATATCTGTTACTCCTTTTGCACTCAACTGGTATACATGATAACACATTCACCATGCAAATACAAGTTTTGAATCCTGATTTCACATTTCTTACACAATCTCCGTCTGCATTATACGGCAATGATCACACCGCCATCATTGGCATACATACTGCTGACTCCTCTTGTATCGAGCACAATGACCTCTTTAAGCGGAATCCTCTTCTGGAGCATTTCCTTTACAAGCTCTGCCCGTGCCGGACAGTTGCAATGCGCAATACCGAGAATCTTTTCCTCCGGTTGGACAATCTCCTCCACCACGCGGTCCACCATTTTAACAAGTGCTTTGTTAATGCCTCTGGCCTGCCCATGCTGGATAATGATGCCCTGCTTTGTCGCCCCCATAACAGGCTTGATATTCAGCACCGATGCCGCCAGCGCTTTCAATCCGGTGAGTCTTCCGTTTTTTCTGAGGGTTTCCAGTGACTCCAGAACAAAATACGTATTCTGTCCGTCGATGTATGTCTCTACCGCATCGATAACCTCCTGAAAGGTCATCCCCTGCTCTTCACATTCCATAATCTTTTTTGCTATCAGCGTCTCTCCTACCGATGCAGACCGTGAGTTAAATACATAGATGTCTTTTTCGCCATACTCTTCCAGGAACAGGTTCTTTCCCAGCACAGCACTGTTGTAAGAGCCGCTCAGCTCTGCGGAAAGTGTCACCACATAAACCCGTTCGGCTTCTCCCTGAAATGCTTTCATATAGGACTCCGGAGATGGACAGGATGACTTTGGACATTCACTGCATTTTGCTACCCGCTCCAGAAAATCCGCCTGATCAAATGTCTCATCATCTACGACAAGATGTCCTCCGACATTCAATATCAGCGGAGCTGTAAAAATCTTTCCCGAATTTTTCATCTCAGGTGTCAGTTCTCCGCAGCTGTCTACAATCACTTTATAACTCATTTTTATTCCTCCCACATTCCATGGTGTGATTTTTGCATCTATAATATGTAGTTTTCAATACTACTTTATTCATCATAACACAAACCCGTGGGAAAGAAAAGATATTTTATCTGCGTATTTTAATTTTTCCCGATACATTCAGGACAATCCCCATTTCAATCATCAAAAACAACGCCGAAGTTCCTCCGTAACTGATAAACGGAAGCGTGATGCCGGTCGTTGGAATCACATTCAGAACAACAGCGACATTCAGAATAACCTGAATCGCGATGTGCGCGAACACCCCAGTCACAATAAGAGATCCGTAAAGATCCGGCGCATTCTGTGCAATAAACATCAGCCGGTAAAGAAGCATGCCAAACAATACCAGAACGACAATCAGGCCGAAGACTCCCAGTTCCTCGCAGATGATGGAAAGAATCATATCATTCTGCGGCTCCGGAATGACCATTTTCTGGGCGCTGTTTCCAAGACCTTTTCCAAAAAAGCCTCCGCTTCCGATTGCCAGAAGTCCCTGCATCGTCTGAAATGCTCCGCTCTGGGCATACTTTTCAGGATCTACCCAGGAAAGGATTCTCTGAAGCCGGAAATTGCCGCTGGACTCCAGAAGTCTTCCAAGGATCTGGCCTGCAATCAGCCCCCCGATTACAATTACAAAAAAAGCAATCGCAATTTTCTTCGTCCTTGGATACGTTACAAAAAAGATGACTGCTGCAATTCCAAATACGATAACCGCAGTACTCAGATTCTCCGTCAGGACGAATACACCTGCTGCGGCAAGTCCTCCATACAGAAAAATCCAGAACGCCCCTTTTTTCGTATAAGCCTCTTTTCCAAGAGAGCATATGATATAAGGGATAAACAAAATCACGGCGATTTTGGTCACCTCGGACGGCTGCAGCTGCTGCCTGAAAGGAAGCTGAATCCATCTTCTCGCCCCGTTTGCCTCAATTCCCAGCGGTGTCTGAACAAGCGCCATCAAAATAAAGGAAATCACATAAAGAGCCTTGGCGTATCTCGCATAAAGATGATAGTCAATCTTTGTCACCACGTACATCACGACAAGTCCCAGAGCGCTGATCATCAGCTGTCTTCTGAAATAGTACGTACCGTCCCCGTCATAGTCAATCTGTGCCGAATAATAGCTTGTACTATAAAGCATAATCAGTCCAAAACAAAGAAGAAAGATCAGCACAGCTACGAGCCCGTAATCAAAATAGGAATATTCTACTTTACCTGTCATTTTCTTCTGGCGTATCATTCGTTTTCTTTTTAGTCTTTGACGTTGATCCATATCCATTCACTCCATATTTTTCATTTATACTGCCCCGATGATTTCTTATTATATCCGTATTGACGCGGAAAAACAACCTTCTCCCGGAAATGAATTGTAACTTTCACTTTGTTTTCCCATATGATAATCTTAGAAAAAAGATTGAAAGGAGTTTCAGAATGCAAAATTATTATCAGCGCCCTCCGTTCCGCCAGCCTTATAAGAATCAGGATCACACGGGAAAGAGCATCTGCGGCGCGAAAGAAAATCTGAAAAAAGAGTTTCCTGTTGCAATGGCTTATGTCCCGTGGCAGCGCTATATGGAACCTTACCCGGTTTGCAGGGCCTTTATACGGGGGACTATTTTCGAGGAGCTCGACAAACCGTTTCTTGGCAAAGGAGGCTGCTGTTCATGAAAAACTTTCCTTCACGAAAAGAGCTTTTAAACCATATTAACACTGTCAGCTTTGCTGTAAATGACATTCAGCTGTATCTCGACACACATCCGGATGACGAAGAAGCACTCGCCTTTTTTCACAAATATAAAGAGCAGCGTATCAAGGCGCTGGAAGAATATGCAGCATGTTATGGTCCTCTCACCATTGACAGTACGGACGAATCATGCGGGGACCGCTGGAACTGGATCAACGAACCATGGCCATGGCAGGAAGGAGGATGCTGATTTATGTGGAATTATGAAAAACGTCTTCAGTTTCCGGTAAAAATTTCAAAACCGGATCCAAAAGCGGCCCAGATTATCATCAGTCAGTTCGGAGGCCCTGACGGAGAGCTTGCAGCATCCATGCGCTACCTCTCTCAACGGTATACCATGCCTTACAAAGAGGTTACCGGAATTCTGACCGATATCGGGACCGAAGAATCCGCTCCGATTTCTTATTTCTTTTTTGTCTTTCTTTGTCTTTTTCCGTCTAAAAATGTCGTATTTATATTTCCCGGCTTTTCTATATTATAATAGAACATTATGGTGTTGTCTCAGATGTAAGAGAAAGGAGAATCATGGAAAATCTTTCGCAGCTGATTCACAGGCTGGGTATCAATGCCACTTACCGCGGGTATCACTACCTCTACAGAGCAGTCATTCTTGCCCTGTCCAATGAAGAGTATCTTCTTTCCATCACAAAAAAGCTGTATCTTGATATCGCTTCTTATTATCATACTCCGGTAAGTAATGTAGAACGAAACCTCCGTACAGTAATCACGATTTGCTGGGAACGTGGAAACAGAGAGTTTTTAAGTCAGATTGCATCCTATCCTCTTGGCTTTAAACCTTCTGCCGGAGAATTCATTGATATCCTTGTCGCTTATTGCCAGGAACATAACATCAGACATTGATCCGGTTACATATTGTTCATGCTTTTTTCAAATCAGAAACATATTTTTTTCATATTCTTCCTGTATATTAAAACACATAGAAAGCAAAACCTTTCTAAGTAAACAATTTTCTTTTTCATAATTCAGCCGGTACATTTTGTACCGGCACTCCTCATTTTTGGACCTCTTTTTCATATCTTCTCTTTTTTATTCATAAATTTCTACAAAACAGTTAACAGGATGATTTTTTTGTCTTATTGCATGTATCTTAGAAAATCCCGAAAAGATCTGGAAATGGAGCGTCTTCACCCGGGAAGCACACTTCTCCGGCATGAATCCGTTCTGAGATCCCTTGCCGACTCCATGTCTCTCCCCGTCCTGAAAATCTACCGGGAAGTCGGATCCGGAGATACGATCTCCGGCCGTCCCGTAATGAAACAGCTGCTTTCCGAGGTAGAACAGGGAAAGTGGGAAGGTGTCCTGGTTATGGAAATTGAACGTCTGGCAAGAGGCGACTCTATCGATCAGGGGATCGTAACACGGACTTTTCAGTACAGCGGCACGCGGATTATAACCCCGTACAAAATCTACGAACCGGAAAATGATTTTGATCTGGAGTATTTTGAATTCAGTCTCTTCATGTCCCGCAGAGAGTATAAAACAATCAACCGGCGGATGCAGGCCGGAAGGCTCGCCAGTATCAAAGAGGGAAAATACGTCGGGAATATTGCCCCGTACGGATATGACCGTATTCGTCTTCCCGACCGGAAAGGTTTTACACTCTGCCCGAATCACGAATCTCCTGCTGTCCGTCTGATTTTTTCTCTTTACGGCGAAAAATCCTTCACTATTTCCGAAGTTGTCGGTGAACTGAACCGTTCCCGCACTTACCATCCCCGGAAAGCCCCTGTATTTACCTATTCCTCCGTTCACGATATACTGGATAATCCTGTCTATATCGGGAAACTTCGCTGGAATTACCGGAAGACTTCGCCAAAACTGAAGGATGGAATTCTTACTGCACACCGGCCAAGGCAGAACGACTATCTCATTGTCCAGGGTCTTCATCCCGCCCTGATCTCCGAAGACCTGTTTTTTACTGTTCAAAAGCGTCTTCATCCTTATTCGGAGCAGAAGAACTCGCCCATATGGAAATGATCTGTGCCATTGTCCATCAGCTGACAAGAAACCTGTCCCCGGAAGAAATTGAGCGTTCCGGATTTGCCACATATTATGTGGACCATACACTGGCTCTCTGGCCTCAGGCCGCAAGCGGAATGCCATGGACCGCCACTGTATTCCAGTCCAAAGGGGATCCGATCACAGATCTTCACGAAAACCTTGCAGCAGAGCAAAAAGCCCGTACAACTTATGATAACATTCTCCGTCTGATCGATGATCCGGATATCATCGCCCCGATCCGTTTCTTAAGAGAACGCGAAATTGTTCATTATCAACGTTTCGGCGAATCACTCCGCATTGTAACCGACCATCTCGACAGTAAAAACTTCTATGCGTTCAACCCGGAATTTGACAATCCGGCCTGCCGATCCTGACCGGGGGCATGATGCCGGAAGCATTTTTCTCTCAAAAAAACGGGAGTGTGTTGTTTACACACTCCCGTCTCCATACCAGCCGGAGGCACCTTGTTATTTCATCAGCTTTTTAATCGTCTCACACAGTTCGTCTACACATTCTACATTCCCTTCCTGGATATCCTTCACCACACAGGAATGAATATGTTCAGAAAGGAGTGTTTTATTAAATCCATTCAACGCTGCCTGAATGGCCTGAACCTGAACAAGAATATCAATACAGTACCGGTCCTCTTCCAGCATCTTTTTAACTCCACGCACCTGTCCCTCTATTCGGCTCAGGCGGTTGACCAGATCCCGGTATTCTTTTCCTTCCCTGTGTTTTTTCTTCTCTTCTTCCATCCTGTTTCCTCCGCTTCTTTTCATTCGGCCTGCTTTTTTCTCCGGATCAGTCCTGCAATTATACCCTGACCCGGTATATAATCATACTACATTGCAGATGACCGTTTGTCAAGTAGCTCTCCTTTATTTCGGACGCGAAAAAACGCCGGCATTACTCTGGCGGCGTCTCTTCCTTTTAGCTTAACTGTTCTGTCAACGTGACATCCACTTCTTTTTCGTTGTATTCTCCCTGACCTGCCGGGAACTGTACCGTCAATGTCACGGTCTCGCCAATTCTGTAGTAACTCAGCTGTTCCTGAAGGCTTTCCATATTGTTGATACCGGATCCTTCTATACCGGTGATAATACAGCCTTTGGTAATTCCTGCTTTTTCTGCTCCTCCATTTTCCATTACTCTGGAAACATAAACACCTTCCGGCATTCCAAACTGTTCCGAACTCTGAGAATCTACATTTGTACCTTCGATGCCGATATATCCTCTCTGAGCTTCCGGAACCTGCGTTCTCGTCTCTTTATTCATCAGACCGGTAATGATATCTGTCACATCGGAAATTGGAATCGCATATCCCATACCTTCTACAGCTGAGGCATTTACTTTCACCGTATTGATTCCAATTACTTCTCCCCGGATATTAAGAAGCGCACCTCCACTGTTTCCCGGATTGATCGCGGCATTTGTCTGGATCAGTTTGCTGTCAAATCCCTCCATCTCGATCTCTCTGTCCTTGGCACTGACAATTCCGTTTGTCACGGACTGTCCATATCCAAGCGCATTTCCGATTGCAATGACTTCTTCTCCAACCTGAAGTTCATCAGAGTTTCCCAGTACGGCAACTTTAATACCATTCTTTGTTTCATCGCCGATCTGACGGATCGGAACAGCTACCACCGCCAGATCTTTTGTGGAGTCTGTCCCTTTGACACTTGCCTCCACACTTGTTTCATCATTGAACGTGACTGTCAGTGTTGTACTTCCCTCCACTACATGATTATTTGTAACAATCATCAGTTCCGAATTATTTTGACCGACAATAATACCGGAGCCGACACTTGTCTGTGTTTGTTCTCTTGTTCCTCCGAAGAAATCCTGTACCTGCTGTACACTCATATTCTGAATGGAAACAACAAACGGCATGGAATTGGCTGCGATCTGTGTAATATCAGATCCCTGCAGCTCTTCCCCCGAATCCTCCTGTGTCTGTACTGTCTGTACCTGTGCCGAATTCTGTGAACTTCCGTTTCCGGTTCCAAGTATTCTTCCCGATATATAATTTACACCCTGAAAAGTAAGACCTCCGACAACCCCAAACAGGACAGCAAGGCCCGCAACTTTCCCTACAACAGCCTTATTTACTTTCTTCTTCGGTCTTTTCGGGTTCTCGTTCGAAAACGATCCGTTCCCGGACGGTTCCGGCCCCGGATTGTAATATTCATACTCTTGATTCATAACATTTATCCCCTTTCCAACAGGTTACCCATTACTTTTTCTTTCCGATAGTCAGTCTATCGAAAAAATGTGTATAATTTGTGATCAATTCATAAAAAAAGGCTGAATTCCCATTTTGCGGAAATTCAGCCTTTTCTCTATTCGACTGTTACAGATTTTGCAAGATTTCTCGGCTTATCCACATCACAGCCCCGTCCGACTGCCACATAATAGCCAAACAGCTGCAGTGGAATGATGGCAAGAGAATTTGTAAAATACTTGTTGGTCTTCGGAATATAGACCACATAATCTGCCGCTTTTTCCACATCGCTATGCCCCTCATTGGTAACCGCCATGACAAAAGCTCCTCTTGTCTTGACTTCTTCGATGTTGCTGATCATCTTCTTGTACAGATTTTCCTGCGTCAAAAGCGCTGTGACAAGTGTTCCGTCTTCAATCAGCGAGATCGTTCCATGTTTCAGCTCGCCGGCTGCATATGCTTCGGAATGAATGTACGATACTTCTTTCAGCTTTAATGACCCTTCCATGGAAATCGCGTAGTCAATGCCTCTGCCTATGAAGAAAATACTTTTTGCCGCCAGATAACGGTTGGCAAATTTCTGAATCCTGTCTTTGTTGTTCAAAAGCATCTCAACCTGAGCCGGAAGCTTCTTCAGATCCTCAATCATCTCCGCAAGTTCGCCTTCCGAAATCGTTCCTCTTACATGCGCAAACTTCATTGCCAGAAGATAAAGCGCAATCAGCTGGCAGGAGTAAGCTTTCGTTGTTGCAACTGCAATCTCAGGTCCCGCCCATGTATACATTACGTTGTCAGCCTCCCGGGCAATGGAACTTCCTACCACATTTACAATTCCAAGTACCTTGCAGCCTTTTTCTTTTGCCTCTCTCAGTGCGGCCAGAGAATCGGCCGTCTCTCCGGACTGGCTGATTACAATAACAAGTGTCCCATCTGTCAGAATTGGATCGCGGTACCGGAACTCGGACGCCAGATCTACTTCTACCGGAATTCTTGCCATTCCTTCAAAAATGTATTTGCTTGTCATTCCCGTATGGTACGCGGATCCACATGCCACAATCACAATTTTCTTTACTGCGCGGATTGCCTCATCATCCATTCCAAGCTCTTCGATTTCGATCCTGCCATCTTTGATCCTCGGAGAAAAGGTGTCAGCGATCGCTTTCGGCTGTTCGTACATCTCCTTCAGCATGAAATGTTCGTATCCGCCTTTTTCCGCCGCGTTCGCATCCCAGTCAATATGGACCGGCTCTTTTTTCAATGGTTCTTCATCTACCGTGAAAAACTCCATATTTTGTTCGGTAAGCCTTACAATTTCCTCATTTTCAATGAAATAAACATCTCTTGTATATTTTAATACTGCCGGCACATCAGAAGCAATAATACTTCCTCCGTCCGTATGTCCGACAATCAGCGGACTGTCCTTGCGGACCGCATATAACTCATTCGGATGATCTTTAAAGATAATTCCAAGGGCATAGGAACCTTCCATCCGGTGCATAATCTTTGTCACTGCTTCCAGCGGATTTCCTCTATAGTAATAATCCAGAAGATGTGCAATGACCTCGGTATCTGTCTCTGATACAAACCGGTATCCTTTACTTTCAAGTTTCTTTTTCAGCTTCAGGTAATTCTCAATAATTCCGTTATGTACAACTACAATTGTCTCTTCACTGTTCAAATGCGGATGTGCATTTGTATCGGACGGTGACCCGTGTGTCGCCCAGCGTGTATGTCCGATCCCCAGTGTACCCGGAAGCATCCTGCCATCATGTGTCAGTTCACTCAGTACCTTAAGTCTTCCTTTCGTCTTTGCAACATTGATAGATTCTCCATCAAAAACTGCAATTCCTGCAGAATCATATCCTCTGTATTCCAGCTTTGACAGTCCGTCCAGCAGAATCGGTGCAGCCTCTTCTTTTCCAATATATCCAACTATTCCACACATATTTCTCCTCCATTTTGCACAATCAACCGTTTTTTTTATACTTTTGTATCACGTGCACTATTTTATCATCTTCCGGAATAGATGTAAAGCATTATTTTGTTCCTTCCACGTCCGAAAATTACACCAAAACACAAAACAGCAGGAAAAATCCTGCTGTTTTTGTATCTTGACAATTTCCTACAGATCAATAAAGTCTATGGAAAAATCATCGTCATCATCATTATTCTGCTCGTTGTTCTTTTTACTACGTCTGGATTTTTTAGACGGCTTTGTATCTTCATAATCCTCTTCAAAGTCATCGTAATCCGAATCATAGTCACTGTCTTCATCAGACTCTTCTTCATCCTCGTAATCGTCTTCGAAGTCCTCATAGTCGTCGTCATAATCCTCAAACTCTTCGTCTTCGGACTCGTCATACTCCTCGAAGTCTTCGTCACCGTACTGCTCAAATTCATCGAACTGCTCTTCAGGCATCTGAATCTCCGGAAGATTTTCCGCGCTCTCTCTGCTCTCGCTTCTGCGCTCCGGTCCTCCCGGTCCGTCGGAACCTTTTTTCTTTGTCAGTTCATCCAGTTCATCATACACATCATCCAGTTCCAGATTTCTGCGGTGAAGCTTCACTGCCAGAATAATAATCAAGAGAAGCAGAACAAGGAATGCAAATCCGGCTCCGATCATCACTACATCCACATGATCCTGTACAAACGTCGAAACTCTTCCGAAAATACCGCTGTCGGAATTTGTACCTGAAGCCGTTGTTGTTACATCATCACCGTAGTACTGATATGTCTGATCGGTAGAATCATAACGGTAAAGCGCACGGTCTCCGGATGCATTCAGCGCGTTCATCAGATAGTATCTGCTGTTTTTGCTGTCCTGCCATGCCGGCAGTGTCTGTGTATCGGAGATATCCAGCTCTACTTCCTGATATCTTGCCGGAAGTGTCACATCTCCTCTGTCACCGAGCAGAATCAGTGTACTGCCGGAAGTCAATGTCACAATCTGAATCGGGGAAGCTGTATTATCTTCGGAATTATAAAGGAAAAACGCTCCGTCATTGTTTCCGTCAAGAAGATAGACCAGCTGTGCACTGCCGTTTTCCCGTGAAGCTCCCGTAACTGTCTCTCCGCCAACTGTAATATCTGCGGAAACAAATCCGGCCGGAAGCTCACTGTCAGGGTAGCTGCTTGCAACTGTGTATTCCGTATCATTGACTGTCAGGGTAACTCCGCTCGCCTGAGCAGTAGTAGAGGAAGATGCAGCCGTTCCGTCTCCTTCTACGATCTGAACATCTGAATATCCCGGAGGATCAAGCAGGTTCAGCGTATCGCCGTTCGCGTCCGTAACTTCCGCGCTCTCCTGTTCCAGTCTGGTCTCACCCTGGATCAAAGCCTCAAACTGCATGTCAAAATCGAGCCGGCTTCCGTCTACAGATCCGGAGTAAACAAGCGTCCCGTCTCCCTGATCTGTCACATTATCATCTCCGCCCACATACCTCATGGCTGTGCTGTCGTAACTCATCGTAAGATCGACCTGGCTGAGATTTCCGTCACGATTCACCACGCTTCCTGTTATGGTGAAAGTCTCACCGACACTGATTCCCTCCAGATCTGTAAAGAAAATCAGCCCATCCGCCGCGTTTACAGCCAGACTGGCACATGGTACTACCAAACATACTGCCAGCAGCATGGCTGCCAATCGTTTCATCAATTTCATATTTGTACCTCTTCTTTCGTCTCAGATTTTATTTACATACATAAGATTATGATACACGTTTTATTATAAAATGTCCAGAAATTCTCTTATTAATTCCCTTACATTTTCCTTAACTTTCTATTGCTCCATTCCCGCAATTAATCTTGCATACATTTCTCTGAGTCCAAACTCGGGTTTCCATCCAAGCCCGCGGAGTTTTCCTGCGTCCAGATGCATTTTCACATCAGGGGCATAGCCGAATGTTCTTGCGTCTTCCGGTATATCAAAAACAACCTTTGATTTCCCTCCTCCGAATTCTTCTGCCACCATTTTTGCCATATCTGCAATGGTAGTTGTCGTCTCCTCGTTGCAGATATTATACGCCTGACCGTTTTCCCCTTTACAGAGAAGAAGTGCGAGAGCCCTGATCACGTCTGTCGTATAACAGTAGTTTCCGTTTGATTTACCTTCTGTATGAAGTACGATATCCTCGCCCTTTACCGCGCTTCTTGCGAACTGGGCGTAGACACGGTTGTCACTTTTCAGCACACCCGCTCCGAATGTCTGGGCAAGTCTGGCAATCCGTACCGGAACTTTGTATTCATCCGCATAGGCAGCACAGAGACATTCTGAAATCCGTTTCCCTTCCGAATAGCTGCTCCGCACATTCAGAACATCAATATACCCCAGATCCTCTTCGGTCACTCTCTCAAGTGAAGGATCCGGCCTCCCGTACATTTCCATTGATGACAGATAGACCATTCCTTTGCACTGTTTCTCCTTTGCAAGTTCCAGAACATGTTTTGTTCCCCGGTAGGATGTCTCAATGGTCTCCACCGGCTGATCCACAAAAAGCTTGGAAGTTGTAACGCTTGCAGTATGGAGAATATAATCAATGTCATCCGGAACTTCAAGCGGTTTTCTTAGATCTCCTTCTACCAATTCCAGATGAGGATTCGTCAGGGCCGCCTCAAATACTTCCTCCGCTTTTTTTCTATTCCGGATCATTCCAATGACAGAAATCTTTGTATCATGCGTTTCGTTGTATCTCAAACATGCTTTTACCGTAAGCGAGCCGATCAGTCCTGTGGCTCCGGTAATCAGAATCCTGCTTCCGGCCAGTTGTTGAAAAAATGGATCTTCTGTGATCCGTTCCATATCTTCCCGAATGATCTGATTCATGATATTCCCTCCGTTTCAAACTCCAAAAAGCTGTGAATTTTCATCCGCTTCAATTAATGCCTTAAACGTATAATAATCCATCGGCGTAGTGATTTTAATATTCTCCATCGGTCCTTCTACAAGATGAAGATCGCTTCCGTAAAAGGACATCATAGATGCCGAATCAATAAATTCTCTTTCTTCTTCTTTCGCCTGTTGATGCCTTTTCAGAATTTCATCCAGATAAAAGCACTGCGGAGCTCTTGCCAGCATACAGTCTGAACGCTCAATGATCTGCTCAACTGTTTTTTTATCACTTGATCTGAAAATTGTCTCAATTGCCGGAGCTGTAGTAATCGCACTCCCGGTTTCCACAACTTTCTGTATACAGTTTGAAATCAGCTCCTTGTTGATCAAAGGTCTGACTCCATCGTGGATCAGGACAATTGCCCTGTCCCCGTCCGCAATTTCCCCGGCGGCACAAAGTCCATGGTAAATGGACTGCTGCCCGGTTTCTCCACCCGGCACAATTTTTTTCACTTTGTCAAGATGATACTTCTCTGTCAGATCTTTTAAAAAAGGAATCCAGTCTTCCACACAGGCAACCGCGATTCCGTCGATTTCACTGTGATTCTGAAAATGCTCCAGTGTATATACGATAATTTCTTTTCCATACAGCCTTAAAAACTGTTTCGGAAGGGCCTTGCTGTTCATTCTTCTGCCGATTCCTCCGGCAAACACTACTGCAATATGTTTCATCTTTCTACCGCACCTTTCCTATCTTTTTCCAAGCCGTTTTTTCAAAAATATAAATCTGACATATACTTTGGAAATACTCAGAAGCGCACTGTATCTGCCCTTTACGAACAGACGGACGACTCCTTTTTTGGTCAGCGGCAGATTCTGATCGGCTCCCTTTTTCTGCACGTCATGGAACACCTTGCTCTTTTTGAGTTTCCGCATAAATGCTGCCACTTCTTCCTGAGACATATCATTGTCTTTTCTGCTGAGCAGCATCAGAAATTCAATCAGATATTCCGCTGATCTTCTGATCCAGTCCGAATGAAAATCGTCACTTTCTTTCAGATGCTGGAACAGACCGTATTCCGCTTCTGCCGACAGCAGTCCGGAATAAAGCATGTTCCGGTTGAATTTCTTGAATGTGCTATGTTCGAAACGCTGGAAATACCGGTAGCCTATATGCGGATTCAGCACCTGTCTCCGTGCAAGCCTGAAGATCTCATAATTGAGTACACGGTCTTCGAATCCGCATTTGATTTCTGTATTGAATTTCAGATGATGCTCCTGCCACCAGCTTCTTCTGTACATTCCATTCCAGATATAACTGAAATAGCGTTCTTTATCCGCAATGGCATAATACCTGGCAGCCTTACTCTGATCGAATACTCTTAACTTTTTGAATACATTCGCACGTTTTTCCACGTATCCGCTTTCAAAAGATTCTTCAATGCTGCATCCGTATTTCACAACATCTGCGTCATATTTTTTTGCAAGCGCATAATTCTCCGACAGCACATGGTCTGCCAGTTCATCATCATTATCAATAAAAACCAGGTACTCTCCTCCGGCGTGCTCCACCGCGAAATTTCTCGTGGCACAGATTCCTTCATTTTCCTTATGAAATACCCGTACTCTCGGATCATCCTGATACCGGTCACAGATGTTTCCACTGTTGTCTTTTGACCCATCGTCCACAAGAAGCAGTTCCATCTCTTCTATATCCTGATTCAAAACACTTTTGATTGCGGTCTCCAGATATTCTTCGGAGTTATACACCGGCATGATCACACTGACTTGTATTCTGCTCATTTTCTTTCCTCCAGATTATTCGTATTTGCGGACTGTCGCTCTTAATTTTCTTTCCAGCAGGGTTTTATAAAATCTGGCAATCATTGTAACCGTTCTGTCATGTCCCTTTACAAATTCATGCAGAATGACCGCTTTCTTCCGGTCCTGTGCCCAGATTCTTTTAAAGAGTTCGCGGCTCATCCCATACTGGAATGCCGGCACATCATGAAGCTTTCTGATATAGCCTGTCCTTTGTTTCATATTCCAGTTACAGTTTCTATGATACAGCTGCACAAGAACCGGAATCAAATGATGCTTGGCACTGCTCAAAAGTGCTTTGTCACTTTTCCGGTCAATTCCCATTTTTTCCAGTACTTTCTCTTCAATCACGGCCGAACGGACCAGCCCGTTCAGACTTTCAATATTAAATACACTGGATGTACTGGTAGCATATCTCTCATAGTGTTTAAAATATACACCGGTGTTAGTCGCAAAACGGTTTACACAAGCCAGGAACTCAAGACAAAAAGCAGTATCTTCCTCTCCCTGTTTGAACTCGGTTCTGAAATGAATCTGATGCTTCTGGATCACTTCCCTCCGGAACAGCCCGTCCCATACAGGGGAAAATACATTCTTATCCCTGAGTTCGAAATATGCTTTTTTCAGTTCTTCACGGTCATAAAATTTCTTCTGCAGTTCTCTGACATCCTTTTTCAGAAGATTCCCGTTTTCATCGATCGTCTCCGCAATACGGCCTGATTTTACAAGATCCGCATCGTATTCTTTTGCCACTTCATAATTGTCGCTCAGCCACCCCGGAAGACAGTCATCATCCTGATCGGCAAATGCAATATACTCTCCTCTGGCTGCATTCAGACCGGTATTCCTTGCCCCGCATATGCCCTGATTTTTCTGATGGATCACTCTGACTCTCGGATCCATCTGCGCAAATTCATCACACATTTTCGCAGAGCCATCTTTTGATCCGTCATTAACCAGAATCAGTTCCAAATCATCCAGGGACTGATCCAATATTGTTTTTACCGTTGTTTCTAAAAATTTTTCGCCGTTGTACACCGGCATGATTACACTTACTTTCATCATCAATCTTCCTCTGGATTTACCTGTTTTGAATTCTGTTTTTAACTTCCTGAATCATCACTTTTATAAAATCCCGTTTCCAGATTACGTATATGATATACATACACAGATACAGAACGGTTGAAAGCCAGGATTCTATATTCCAGCTCAGAAGAATAAATCCTCCTGCCAGAACACATTCGGCAGTCATGTCTTTCCACAAAGAGAAACGAAGAGTTTTTGCCAGCAGGCTTTCTCCGATACAGCAGCGGATTCCCATCAGTACCGGAAGCATTGCAATCGCCAGTGTCAGATTATCCAGCACATAAACCGAAATTCCGGTTGCCACCAGTGTAATCGCCACGGAAATCCAGTTGATAATCATAAACTCTTTTTCTTTTCTCAATGCTTTTAAATATGTGCTGATCAGCAGCGTTAATTTGCTTTCAAATACACACATCGGGAACAGCAGTGCCATATACCGGAGACTTTCCGCATATTTCGGAAGCCACCAGGACAGTATGACACGCGCCGGATAATAGATAATCAGAAGTCCCAGAACGAAAATCATCAGAATATTTCTCATCTTCACATAAATTTCAACATAATGATTTTCATCCATGTTTTTCAGCATCGGATAGATTACAATGCTGACAGCACTGATAAAGGCAAGCAGCAGATTAGATGCTGTAATTGTCAGTGATACCCTTCCGAAAACTTCAACGGACCAGTGGTTCTCTATCGCAAATCTGACAATACCGACAAGGAGCTGGCCTGCAATATTGGCAATCATCAGTTTAATACCGATGGACACATTATCCCATGCCTCACGGATCCCGCCTGCCCAGTCAAGCATTTTCCCCTTCACGATATCTTTACATTCTCTTGAAAGCAGAACAAGAGTCAGACCTCTTGCAAACAGATCTGCCCCTATCAGTATCTGAAAGCTTCTGACACCCGCAATAAGAAATCCGATCACCAGAAGCGCGTGTACAATTTTTTCCAAAAGGTAGTTTCTGGCATAGTCTACAATTCTGTTTGTCGTCTGCAGAAGATACTGAAGAAATGTCCTCGGAATCTGAAGCACACAGCATAATGCCACTGCCAGAAGGACCATTTCCCGGTTTGAATCCTCGCTGAACAGAATTGTACAACCTGCGAAAACCGCTGCAAGCACAATTTCAAAAATTGTCAAAAGCCAGAACTGTGAGTGAAAATAGCCTTTATCCAGCTCTTCATACTTTTTCCCGCCAAACTTCAAATATACTCCGTCTGCCCATCCGAAGTGGAAGAAACCGACATAAGATGCATAAAACAGATACAGCTGCCAGTATGAATATTCTTTCACTCCAAGTATTTTCGGAACAAACAGCACCAGAATCAAAGAAACCAGAGTGTTTGTCCCGTTTGCCACTACGGAATATGATAGGTTTTTAATTAGTTTTCCTGTTTTCATATCCTACGCCCTTTTTTCGTTGTCTATATTCTTTCAGAAGCTGCGGAATTTTTAATACCACTAAATAGCTGACAATCATATAAATAAACAGATTTACAGTTCCAACCGCAACATATGCAGAAAAGAACTTTTCTTCTATGGCCTGAATAACCAGCGGATACGCAAAGATCGCATATACAATCATCGGGCCTTCCGACGACTGTTTCTTCACGAAGTTATAAAAGAATCCATAGAATACTCCCAGATAGAACTGTACAATATAAAGTCCCACATAGCCAAAATCATTAATATATCTTCTCAGCGAAGTAAATACATTCCCTTCCACACCGTTAAAACTGATAAATTCCAGTGCCATGTTCATGCTGACATCACTCATTCCCAGTTTATTCAGCACGGCATAAACTCCGTACAAAGTTTCACTTCCAACGATCTGTGAAACCGGAATATGATTTGCGATGTAATGATCCAGAGACGGAATCGAAAGTCCCGTATAAAACGCGATCGTATCCACAATAGAAGCCAGATTAAACCGGTTTGCAGCCATCCCGAGGAAAATAAACAGTACAAGGAAAAGCGCAAGCGCTCCCCCGCCAACAAGAGCAATCTTCCAGATATTAATACTTTTCCAACGGTTCTTTTTACTGCACATCAAAAGATACAGCATGAGATAGTACGCAATCCACTCGATGGCAAATCCACGGGTCACTGTTCCAACCGCATAGATGCCAAATCCCAGCACAACGGGAACGGCATAGAGACAGTCAGTCTTTTTGAATCTGCGGTACACAAAATTGTGGAGAGCCGCCCATCCGAAAATATAAGATAGCGCCTTTGAAAAAACAAGAATATGATTCAGCCCTCTGCTTCTGCTGTAGCCTTCCTGCAAGGTCATTCTTCTTGCATAGGTCATCATTGCTCCGTATCCTTCCGCATTTCCGCCCTGTACTGACAATGCATAAATTGTACGGAAGGCGTATAGAAGAAATACACACATAAGAAGAATAATGACAATCGTGAGTCCCGTCGGTATCTCAACTCTGTCCAGACGGATTTCCGGCTCTTTCTTAAACAGGCACCCGCAGACTTTTTTTGAAAAGACCTCTCCAGCCCCGAATATAAGAAGCGCGGAAATAATAATAAATACCGTCACATATGACAGGGAAAACTGCCATTTTGACATATAAACTACTGCTACTCCGGTACTGATCAAAAACATGATCGTGGAAACAGCAAACGGAGACAAAATATCCTTTCTGGATATGATCAGGGCTATGATCAGCAGGAGACATAACGCTGCCAACAATACATAACTGCTCATAAGCATCCCTTCTCCTTTGCCTATCTTGCCTTCTTATCGCTTCTGATAACCTTGATTCCGAAATACGTTGCTGATACAAGGATACCAAGAACCGCACCTACGCCCAGTTCTAAAATCGTATTGACCTTTTCTTCTCCCTGCGTAAAGATCGGCTCCTCGTTCATAATTTCCTTAGCAACATCATACTTAATATTTTCATCTGAAAGCGCCGCAATGGATCCTGCATATTCCACATAAGAGTTAATTACTTCCCTTGCAGCCTCCTTCTGGCTTTCCACACTGTCCTCTGTAACCTCTGTGTTATAAGTAATATTATACATAGTAGATGTGGCCAGTCTCTGAAGCCGGATATTTTCATTGATCCATTCCTTTTTGGATTTGGCATTTTTATCATCCCACTCAGGATCCAGAGTGCGGATTGCATCTCCCTGATCCAGAAGCTCCACACAGTCACTGAGCAGATCTTCATTCTGCCATACACTCACATAATCATAAACAGATGCTGTTCCGTCTCCAAGATATGTATATGTAGTAATATCAAATTTCAGGACAGCGCCCACTGTCAGATTTTCTCTTTGTTCTTTTACATCATTATTCTGGGCAAATCTCATTACTCCAAAGGCAACTGCTGTTACCAAAACAAAAACTATGACCATTTTCAGCCAGCATTTTTTTAATATTTTTCCTGCTGTTTTCATACTTTCTCCTTACTGTCTTTTGATAAATTGTATTATTTTCCTGCATACTATCTCAGATGCGTGTCCGCTTTCTGTGTCTCCAAGAAGTTCATGATGCTTCCGGATCTTTTCCCGGCTTTCCTCGTCGTCGTATTCCCGGATCAGCCTCTGGAGCTCCGGATTGGTCTTTGCGATCGGGAATGCCCATGTTGCCGGATCAGAATAGAAATTCCGTTCCTGCTCATATTTGTCAAAATCCGGAGCAAATAAAAATCCCGGTTTCTTTGTCAGTGAGTAATCCCATATCGTGGAAGAATAATCTGTAATAAATACATCCACTGTATACAGAAGCTCCTGCATATCCGGATAATCACCGGCATCAATGCAGCCGTCCGTTTTTACATGTTCCACAAAATGATGTTTTCTCATGAGAAAGACCCACTCACCGCCGAATCTGTCCTGCAGCGCTTTGAGGCAGCCTTCCACATCGATCTCAAGATCAAAATTGGCATTTCCTTCCACACCACGGTATGTCGGTGCAAACAATACGATTTTCTTTTCCGGATCCAGGCCGAAATACCGGTATACTTTTCCTTTGATATCTTTGTCAGTTCCATTGATAAGGAAATCATTTCTTGGCATTCCACATTCAAGAAACCGATCCGTCGGGACTGCCTTTGCAATATGCATGACCTCCGTAAATTTTTTGCATCCGGATAAAAAGACGTCCGTCTGACCGCCGCAGATCCGGTTGATCTTCACTTCCGGGTCATTCGGATCCGGAATGGTATCTCCTCCAACTCTTTTATATGCTCCTCCTCCATGCCAGGTATTAATAAAGCACTGGCTTTTCCGTTTCGGGATAAAACTTCCGATCCCGTCATTACTGATAATAATCCCTGATGTCAGCATATAGTAAATGGAGGCGGCTGTATGCGGTTTTACATACTTTACCCGGTCCATCGGTTCCGCCTCTTTGTCATATTCCCAGATGTACTCAAATATACCCGGATACTTTTCCCGCATATATTCAAATATATACCACGGGTTACAGGAAAGCGAAGTTCCTCTGTTTGCTGAAAGGTATATTCTTCTCTTTTTCACCGGTATCAAATATATCCCTTTGCAGACAAATCTCAGAATGTACACAATCCACAGTTTGATGTGTTTCATAGATTCACCCTTACTTTCTTTTGATTTTTTCAAACAGAAGAGGCCCGTATTTTCTGGCCTCATATACACCTTTTCCAAGAAGCAGACAGGATTGGATTCTTTTTTTATTCAGGCTGTTCTGCAGAAGCTTCAGTGCCGGATTTTCCACCCTGCACATTGCTGCCGTTCTCAGATACAGTTCATCCCTGGCCACGCAATGTACCCATGTCTTTTGCTGGCTTCCTTTCATCTTTGACTGCGGATCTGCGTTCCGCATCAGTCCGGAAAGAATGTATCTCAGATAAATTACTCCGAGTATATCTACTGCTTCTTCAAGAATGTCTCTCCTCTGACAGAAGCGGTACATTTCATAAACTCTCCGTCTGCTGAGTTCAAAATACTCCTTTACAAACTTTGTAGTAATGCTCCCGTTAAACCGTTTATTATAAATGTATCCTGCTGTATCGACTGCCGCCAGCGATTCTGAATGTTCCAGCATTCTTATTGTAAAAAAGAAATCTTCATAGAGCACTGCTTTCTCAAAACGGATTTCATATTTTTCCGCAGTCTCTCTTCTGTACAATTTATTCCACTGGTATCCCAGCAGTGTATTCTTTTCCAGTGTCAATGCCTCAGACGCAATCTCCCTTTTTTCTTTCCAAATCCCTTTTTCCGGCAGAATCGGGTTCTCGGAAACAACGTCGCCGTCTGAGTTGTAAAACCGCTCTGTTGCTCCCCAGACGATCATATCAACCCGGCCGTCTTCCGAAGCGTCCACCGCTTTTTTATACAGCCCTGTCTCGATGATATCGTCCGCATCCATAAATGCAAGGTATCTGCCTGACGCCGCCTGAATTCCACGGTTTCTTGCCATTCCGGCTCCGATATTTTCTTTCAGCTGTATCAGACGTACCCGCTCGTCCTGTTCCACATATCTTTTGCAGACTTCACGGCTGTTGTCACTGGAACAGTCATCGACAACAATCAGCTCCAGATCACGAAAACTCTGATTTAAAACGCTTTCGATACTGTCAGCAAGATAGTCCTGTGCATTATACACCGGCATCACCACACTGATCCACGGTTGTCTCTTTTCCATTATCTTCCCGCCTTTAATTTTGTAAACAGTTTCGTGTTCTTTGTTTTTACAAATGTAATCACTTTCGCCTCAAGATAAGTAAGCCATGTGCTCTTCCAGCGTACCGGCAAAAGCATTACCTTCATATAGGAAGATCTTGGTCTCGCGATTCTGACCATTTTCTCTACTCTTGGATTTGCCAGCATCTTTTTGATCTCGTCCCGTTTTTCTTTTTCTGTCATATCACATTTCGGGTTGGTGACATTTTCCACGCATCCGATAAAGCGTTCAATATATCTTCTGGCGATCATCTCTTTGCTTCTCGCGTCTCCGACATGCCATTCCTTATAAAGATCCATCATCCAGCCATGTTCTTCTTCCCGTTTTTCGTACATTCCCGGGCGGTAAGCCGCTGTCTCGGATTCGGAACGTGCCCGGAGAAAATGGTAGTACTGTCTGTGAGTCACTGTCACCCGTTCTACGTTTCTTACAATGCTGACATTAAACGGGAAATCATCCCAGAATGTTTCCGGAAACCGAAGATTGTTTTCCATGATGTATCTGGATTCAAAAAGCTTGTTCCACGGTGTGTAGAGCAGGTTTTTATCGAACAGTTTGTAGGCATTGCGGCGGAAAGACTCTTTGTCCGGATATACGGCATCCTCCACCACATAGTCATCTGTCACATAATTCTCTTTATCGTAGTAGGTATCGATATAAAATCCTGCCACGACAAGCTGAGCGTTATCACGTTTTGCAAGCTTGTACATATCTTCCAGCATGGTCGGCTCTGCCCAGTCATCGGAATCCATGAAATACATGTATTCCCCTTTTGCAATATCAATTGCTGTATTTCTGGCACTTGGAGCTCCCCCGTTTTCTTTATGGATCACATGAATTCTCTCATCTTCTGCGGCATAGGCATCGCAGATTTCACCGCTCCGGTCCGGAGTTCCGTCATCGACGATCAAAAATTCCCAGTCTTTTAATGTCTGGGCCTGAATGCTCTCAATCGCCTTTCCTACATATTCTTCTACCTTATAGACAGGCATAATGACACTGACTTTGATTTTATTTTCTCCCATAATCACGCTCTCCTACTGTAATTCTTTTTCCACAAGCTGAAATGCGGATTCAATCACTTTGTCCATGTCATAATATTTGTACTCCGCAAGTCTTCCGCCAAGAAGCAGATGTTCCTCATCCGCAAGGTTTCTGTATTTCTGATAAAGTTCCTGATTTTTATCGTCATTAACCGGATAATACGGCTCCATACCCTCTTCCCAGTCGGTCGGATATTCTTTGGTAATCACAGTTTTCTCCTGAGTTCCAAATTCAAAATGCTTATGCTCAATAATCCGGGTATACGGAGTTTCTCTGTCGGTATAATTGACAACCGCCACACCCTGATGATTTTTCTCATCAAGCACTTCCGTCTCAAATTTCAGACTCCGGTACTCCAGCTTTCCAAAACGATATCCGTAATATGCATCCAGCATTCCGGTATAGAGTACCTTTTCACCCAGTGCATTGTATTTCTCTTTTTCCTCGTTATAGTCAACGCCAACCTCTACATCGCATCCTTCAAACAGAGCGTTAATCAAAACATTGTACCCGCCGATCGGAATTCCCTGATAAAGATCGTTAAAATAGTTATTATCGTAGGTATATCTCACCGGAAGGCGCTTAATGATAAACGCCGGAAGATCTTTACAGTCTCTGCCCCACTGTTTTTCCGTGTATCCTTTGATGAGTTTTTTATAAATATCCTCTCCTACAAGGCTGATGGCCTGCTCCTCCAGGTTTTTCGGTTCTCCCTTGACTGCGGCCTTCTGTCTGTTGATGATTTCTTCCGCCTCTTTTGGAGTCGCAATTCCCCACATCTTACTGAAAGTATTCATATTGAACGGCATATTGTAAATTTCGCCTTTGTAGTTTGCGACAGGAGAATTCGTATAACGGTTAAACTCTACAAGAGAATTGACAAAATCCCATACTTTCCTGTTGCTTGTATGGAAAATATGGGCGCCATATTTGTGTACATGAATTCCCTCGATATCCTCACAGTAAAGATTCCCTCCGAGAGTTTCTCTTTTTTCCACAATCAGGCAGGTCTTCCCTGCTTTTTTTGCAAAGTACGCAAAAGTACCTGCAAATAACCCTCCGCCTACAATCACATAATCATACTTTTTCATATCCTGTTATTCCTCCGCTTCCGTTTCTTCTGCTTCTTTAAAAATATATTGACTTGTTTCGCCTGTCCGGAACGCCTCCGTGCTGTCCGATTTCAGAAGGACAATCGCCGTCTGGAAAATCAGCTGAATATCGCGCAAAATATTGAATTCTTCAATATAGATCATGTCCATGATCAGCTTGTCTTTTGGTGATGTATTATATTTCCCCGCAATCTGCGCATATCCGGTCAGTCCCGCCTTCACCCGGAGTCTGTAACGGAATTCCGGAAGTTCTTCCTCGTACGCCTCCACATTTTCCAGCATCTCCGGACGAGGTCCTACAAAACTCATATCCCCTTTTAAGATATTGATCAGCTGAGGCAGCTCGTCCATCCGGATTTTCCTAAGAATTCTTCCCGGTTTGGTAATCCGGTCATCGTCATCTGTTACAGAGTGATTTTCTACATTTTCTTTCATCGTCCGGAATTTGTACACTTCAAAAACACGTCCGTTTAATGTCGCACGCTTCTGCTTGAAAAAAATGTGTCCTCCATCATATGCTTTGATCGCAATTGCACTGACAATCCAGATTGGAGAAGTTACGATTCCAAGAACAATCGCAAGAGACATATCCAGAAGTTTCTTCATAACACGCTGTTCCATCGTCCAGGCTTTGACATTGGCATTCAGAACGGAAACATCGTCCAGAAGATAGTATTTGGCACTCATCTCAACAATATCCTCGATTTCCGGATTAAAATAAATATTGATCTTATACTTATAACAAAATCTTACTATTTTACTTCTGACCTCAAGCGGAACGTCATGAATAAACACGGTATCGGCTTTCTTTACCGTCTCAAGAAGATGTCTATCTCTATAGTCCATGATATAGTCGATTTTATACTGTTTTTTATATTTCAGAATTCCTCTTACAATATTATCAAGGCTTTCCTGAGAAGATGTTACGATACAGCAGCTCTCCGGCTTGTGAATCGTAAAAAACAGTCCGTTTCCGGCATACGCAAAGATGATAATAATAATGACCTGAACAATAAAACTCAAAATCAGAGACCCGATGCTGTCGAGCCGGAATGCATAAATGCTTGGAGTAATCGTATTCATAATCATCAGCTGAATATACGTCACAATGTCCGTGAACAAAACAGCCAGAGAAAGTGAATAGATGATCGGTTTACTCTTTCTCCGGCCTACATCATACTTGCCGTAAATGCTGAGAAACAAAAGCCCTACAATGCAGTATGTGGAAAACGTAATTCCCATCGTTCTGGAAAGTACGCCGAGAGCCTTATTTTCTCTGGACATAATAAACATAAAGGTGCCCATCAATAAAATATATAGCAACAATTTGATGCACAGCCACATGGTTGACTCAAATTTTTTCAGTTCTCGTTTCATAAAACACCTCTCTGGTCTACAAACTTCCTATATTATATAAGATTTCCATACTTTCCGCAAGTTTTTAGACCTTAAAAATTTCTTATCTTGTAATAATTTTGTAACACTTTTTTCTCAAAATCCTTTCTAAGCCTTTATCTTTTCCAATGTATTGTCATACTTTTCTTCATTTATCAATTTTCTGAAATTTTTGTGAAAATAAAAAACAAGGAGAATCCCGTAAAAGATTTCTCCTTGTTTTCCTCGTTTACTGTATTACCATTGCATTTCTGTTCATGGTCCTATACGCTTTTTCAAAACTCGAAAAGCTGTATTCTACTTTTCCCCGGATAGGATCATTGACTTTTACCACTTTTCTGTTTTTATCATAGCCGGTCAGAACGACACAGTGGGCTCTGGACGGCCAGTAAAAGGTAACACCATTTTTTCTTCCTGCCCGGAACCATGTCGTACTTCCCATATTGAGGGTTCCCCACACAACAACCGGCATTCCCTTGTCAATATACTGAAACAGTCCTTCAAGCGATGTTCCGGTAATATTTTTGGCAGATCTGTTTTTCACGTTGACCGCCTTGAAATAGTTCGCCGCCGTCTGGCAGATCACCGGGGCCCAGCATCCATAACCGCCTGTCAGTGAGCCCGGATTCCCCATATAGGCCGCATATGGATTTGTGGAATGAAGCGGCCCTCTTGGAAGATATTTATTACAGACATCATTTGTCGTCAGCATATACCCATAATACCGAAGTACCATATATAAAGAAATTGCCTCACACCCGTTCGGATACTTTGGATTCTGATAGGTCAAAGGTACATTTAATGACTTCTTCCCCGTATACTGTTTATAGTATCCTGAATTTGCCGGAGCATTTCCTCCTTTGGGAACCATCTGGATCTGGAGTGCCTCCATACGATATCCGTATCCTGTCGTTCCGGCACTCTGACCATTTTTCGCCCACCCAAGCCAGCCAAAATTCTGGACATGGGCACGGTAGTAAATATCGTAGTACTTTGCGATCTCTCCGGTCAGTTGAATCTGAACCGCCTCCATACGAAGCGCCCTGCCGGTTGTCCCCGCAAGGGCTCCATTCTGTTTCCAGCCCTGCCAGCCGATATTCTGCACATGGGCGCGGTACTGAATTCCTCCGGATCTTCCATTCATGGCTGCATTCGTCAACCGGATTTTCAAAGCTTCCATCCGAAGACTCTTCCCGACCGTACCAAGAATCTGATTATTTGTGACTTCACGGGTATTCCCGATATTCTGCACATGACCGGAATACTTCAGATTTCCCGTGCTGTACCCTTTACAAAACGCATTTCCGGCTGTTCCCGGTGCCGGATCACCTTTTTTGACCAGACAGATTTTCATTGCCTCCATCCGATAGTAAAAAGCTTCGGTTCCGGCGCTCTCACCGTTTTTCGCCCAGCCAAGCCACCCAAGCTGCTGAACATGAGCAGAATAGTATACATCATAATATCTGGCAAGTTCTCCCGTCAGCTCAATCTGGATCGCTTCCATTCTGAGCGACTTTCCTTTCGTACCTGCCAGTTCACCATTTTGTTTCCAGCCCTGCCAGCCGATATTCTGGACGTGGGCGCGGTACCGGATTCCTCCGGACGGACAACCGGATTCCCCGGCTCCTTTTATAGTCAGCCTGAGACCTTCCATCCGCTTTTTCTCTCCGGTCGTTCCAATCAACTTTCCAGAACCCGTTGTCGTCCGGTCGCCGTATATCTGAATATGTGCTGTGGCGGATAATGCGGAAGATGGAAGTCCTTTTACAAAATATCCCTGATTTTCTCCAGGCGCTTCGCTTCCTTTCTCCACCAGGAAGATCCGAATTGCTTCGACCTGCCGTGAAAAAGCTTCTGTTCCGGAGCTCTGTCCGTTCTTCGCCCAGCCGAGCCAGCCGATGTTCTGGACATAGGTTGTATAATACACGTCATACTGCTCTTTTATTTCACCTGTCAATTCGATCTGTACTGCTTCCATCCGAAGGGATTGTCCCTTTGTTCCGGCATAATCGTCATCACTGACCCAGTCCATCCAGCCGATATTCTGTACATGGGCCCGGTACCGGATTCCTCCGGCAGGCTGTTCCTCCCCTTCTTTTGTATAAAGCTTTATGGAAATCCCCTCTATTCTCTGTCCGGATCCCGGCCGGCCCGCCACAGCACCGTCCATCACGGGTTTTTCCATATTACTCTGTCCGGATATCTGATAAGACACGCCTGCCACCGGTTCTTCCAGACTCTGTGTCAGCAGATCCTGCTCTTCCTCTGCCGCTTCTTCTGTCTGACCTTCTGCATCCATATCCGGAGTTGTTTCATCTGTGTCTTCCGGGATTTCTCCATCCGGAAGAGTCTCTGTTTCCCCGCCTGTCTTGCCAGCTTCCTCTTCACCGGCTCCGGCTTCCGGGTCCTGTTCCTCAGTGCTTCCGGCATCATCCTGGCTGCTGTCAGTATCATCCTGAACAGAATCCGGGGCATCTGCGTCTTCCGCCGGATCCATATCCGGATTTTCACCGGATTCTGCCATGTCTCCCTGATCCGTCAGATCTGTCTCCTGATTTTCCTGCGTTTCTTCCACAGTACCAACTGTCTTTTCCTGTGCAGGCATCTGGTCTGTTCCGGCGGCCGATGCCGGAACAAGCTGTCCTCCTGCCAGTGTCAGAGCCAGAATACACGCTATGAACCGTTTTTTCTGTTTTCTCATTTTCCGCCTCCCTATACAAATGGTCTTGCGACCCCTGCAATCAGGGAGCGGTGTGAATTCTGAACCGGCCATACTACTACTTTATTTGGCCAGGACTCAATCACCCTGTTATTTCCGAGATAAATCGCCACATGGATAATCGTTCCATTTGCGCTCTTATAGAATATCAGATCTCCTCTCTGCCGCTGTGAATACGGAACATGTTTCATCGGGAGATTCCATAAATTCCTGCATTCATATTCGTATCCCGGTCTTGAATGGCGGATCGGACTCACCGGAGCCGGATCAATTCCTGCGGAATACAGTGCCTGCATAACAAGGCCGCTGCAGTCCAGTCCGTGATTCGGATCTCCTGAAGCTCCGATAATATATGGATTTCCAAGATACTGATACGCCGTACTGATCATAGCCTCGATACAGTCACTGCGTGTGCTTGCCGGATTCGTCTTCAGAGGACTTGCGTATGCTCCAAGATGATACCATGCAGACTCGGAATATCCCATCTTTTTCCAGGTTGCCAGATCGACCACACCTGTCGCCGAAAGACCGTTCCTTCTCTGATAATTCCTTACAGCGTTGATGGTCGTGGAGTCCATGATTGCCCTTCTTCCGGAAAGTCCAAGTTTTCTCTGTACATACCAGACTTTCAGGCCCATGTATCCTCTGCTCAGATTATATCCGCCGCCGCTTAACGTCTTCTGCACATGTCTGATCTGGAGGTACTGCTTTGGATTCTGATAGCGATACGTATTATAGTATGCCTTTCCTGTCTGATAGGCACTCTGACTGTCTTTTTTCGGCACCAGTTTAATCTGAATGGCTTCGATTCTCAGAGACAGGCTGCTCGTTCCGGCAGACTCTCCATCCTTAGCCCAGCCCAGCCATCCGAAATACTGTGAATGAACCCGATAATATACGTGATAGTAGGAAGCCAGTTCGCCGGTCAGTCTGATCTGAACGGCCTCCATCCGTTTTCCCTGTCCGGTTGTTCCGGCAAGAGTCCCTTCCTGTTTCCAACCCTGCCAGCCGATATCCTGTACATGGGCACGGTACTGGATACTTCCTTTCGCCAGTCCATCTGCGGAATCATTCAGGTTGATCGAAAAACCTTCCAGCCTTCTTCCTTTTCCAACGGTTCCAAGTGTGGCACCGCCCTTTACTGCCGCTACGTTTCCCACGTTCTGAACGTGTCCGGAATAGGTCAGTTCATTGTTCGTATACTTTTTCAGATAAGCATGCGCTGTAGATCCCGGGGCTTTCCATCCCTTCGGAACCAGCTGAATCTGGATAGCCTCCATCCGGTAGCCGAATCCGCTTGTTCCTGATACAGCTCCATTCTTAGCCCATCCCAGCCATCCGTAATTCTGAACATGTACCCGATAATACACATCGTAAATCTGAGCGATTTCACCGTCAAGCTGAATCTGAACCGCTTCCAGGCGCAGCGCCTTTCCGGTTGTTCCGGCACTGCTTCCGTTCTGTTTCCAGCCCTGCCAGCCAATATTCTGCACATGGGCCTGATAGCGGATATTTCCCGACGCATATCCGTCCATCCCTTTCAGCCGGACAGAAAGAGCCTCCATCCGCTTATACTGTCCTACTGTTCCCAGAACGCTTCCGGATTTAACCTCTTTTACATTTCCAAGTGTCTGGACATGGCCGGAATAATAAAGCACATTTTTCAAAAAACCATATCCGACAGCCGGTGCCGTGCCTTCATCCTTTTTCACCAGTTTAACTTCGATGCCTTCCAGCCTGAGTCCAAAGGCCTCACTTCCTGCTGCCGCCCCGTTCTTTACATATGGAAGCCATCCATAATTCTGAATATGTACCCGATAGTATATATCATAATACTCCGCGATTTCCCCGGTCAGACGGATCCTGATGGCTTCCAGACGAAGTGCTCTTGCCTGTGTTCCGGAAAGCTGTCCATCCCGTTTCCAGCCCTGCCAGCCGATATTCTGTACATGGGTCTGATATTCAATGCTTCCTTCATAATCGCTTTTTGAAAGCTTCAGCTCAATTGCTTCCAGCCGCTTGTAAAGTCCGCTGGTTCCAGCCATCTCTCCGTCCTTCTTCCAGCTCTGCCAGCCAATATCCTGCACATGAGTCCGATAGGTAAGTTCCGGCAAAACAGCTTCCTGTTCGGTCTCAGGTGTTGCTTTTTCCTGCACATCAGTTTCTGTCTGCTGCTGTACAGCCTCCGCCTGTGTGTCTTCCGCCGGCTGCGTCTGCTCTTCACTCTCCACTGCCGGATCCACTGCTGCAGGATTCTCAGTCTCTACTCCTTCGCCCGGCGTTGTCTGCTGTGCCACATTTTCTTCTGCTCCTGCCTTCTCGTTTTCTGTTTCCAGAACACTTCCTTCCGTAGAATCCGGATTCTGATCATCTTGACCTGCCAGGTCATTCTGAGACTCCTGGTCCACTGCGTTTTCCTCTTCCACAGCTTCATATGGTACTGTATACTCTGCCTCTGGATTTCCGGTCGAATCCTCTGCATAGGACACCGGAACCGCCGTCAGTGCAACCGCAAACGCCAGTACCCACGCTGCTGCGCACTTCATCATTTTTCTCATTCCTGATCCCTCTCTCTTTCCTTTGATAACTCTTTACTCCTTAATAAATTCCCTTTTCAATCAGTTCTTTGATAGCATTCACCACACTTTCCTTGTCCTCTTTATAAGTGACTCCAAACCACTTGTCCTTTGAATTCAGCACGGTGACTTCTGCCCTGCCCTCTTTCAGAAGTCCTCCGATAATGGTCGGAAGCAGATATTCTGCTTTCAGATCATCTGCTTTTGTTGTTTCAAGGAATTCATGAAATCCCTTTTCCAGAATATCAAGAAATTCCGGCTGCAGTCCCCACATATTCATGGATACCGGAACATCAAGCTCCAGCTCTTTTGCTCCGTCTTCCGCCTCAGCCTTTTCTCCTTTTCTGATAATATTGTGCGTCTCCACAATGTTTGTCAAATGTCCGTTTTCATCGACCTCACAGACACCCCTTGTCACTCCCCCGTTTTCACTCAAGGTGTTGTTCAGTACGAATCCAACCATGCAGATCGGCTCTTTTCCTGATGCTTCTTTTTTCTCTTTCAGATACTGATATGCCTCCACATATGCTTCTTTTCCGTAGAAGTCATCTGCATTGATAACAAGAAACGGCTCTGTTACCTTACCCCGGCATGCCAGAATTGCCTGCCCTGTTCCCCAAGGCTTTGTTCTTCCCTGGAATTTTTCCTGAAATTCCTGCGGAATGTCATCCAGCTCCTGAAAAGCATATTCAACAGGAATCTGTTTTTCAATCCGTTCCCCGATGACCTCTTTGAAATCTTTTTCCAGATCTTTTCGAATGACAAATACAACTTTGTCAAATCCGGCCTCTATGGCATCCCGGATTGAATAGTCCATAATGATTTCTCCATTTGGTCCTACCGGCTCCAACTGTTTGATTCCTCCGCCAAATCTGCTGCCGATACCGGCCGCCATAATCACTAAAGCTGCTCTGCTCATCACTTTTTCTCCTTTTATAAATTAAGATTTTTCTTCATTATACTGAATTTTATAATAATTGTCTACCAGACACATCAGCCCATTTCTCATTTTTGACAACATAACAAAACAGGGCAGGATATCCTGCCCTGTATCTTAATTTTCAATCAGTCTGTCAACTGCGCTGAAGAATGCGCGGAAGCCTGCTCTCGTAATATTAGCGCTGACACCAACTCCGTATGTTTCTTTTCCGGTGCGGTTATCATGCAGACAGATATAAGCAGCTGCCTTTGCCTCGGATCCTTTGCTCAGTGCATGCTGTGAATAATCCACCAGTGTGAAATCCATGCCGGTTTCGTCTGCCATCAGCTTTTTAAGTGCGGCAAGCGGACCGTTTCCTACTGCTTTTGCACTCTTTAATTCTTCACCTGCCATGAATACTACTTCTACTTCTGTCTCATTTTCAGCCACATCTTCTGCCTTTGCCCGAATGAATTCATACGGTGTCTTTTTCCGCAGATATTCTTTTTCAAATACTTCCATGATGGTTGCCGGTGCAACTTCACCCTGTTCTTCCGCAATCTTCTGGATTACATCTGCAAACTCTTTGTGCATCCTTTTCGGAAGCTTGTAGCCGAACTCGCTGTCCATCACAAACGCTACACCGCCTTTTCCTGACTGGCTGTTGATCCGGACAATCGGCTCATATTCTCTTCCGATGTCGGATGGATCAATCGGAAGATACGGTACTTCCCACCATTCCTGATTCTTCTCATGCATTGCCTGCATACCTTTGTTGATGGCATCCTGATGAGAACCTGAAAATGCAGTGAACACCAGCTTTCCGGCATATGGATGACGCATCGGAACATCCATCTTGCTGCATCTTTCGTAAACTTCTTTGATCTCTGTCACATTTTCGATATTCAGCTCCGGATTAATACCCTGTGAGAACATATTGTAAGCAACGGTGAGAATATCCAGGTTTCCTGTTCTCTCTCCGTTTCCAAAAAGCGTTCCCTCCACTCTGTCTGCTCCTGCGAGGAGTGCGAGCTCGGTCGCGGCAACACCGGTTCCTCTGTCATTATGCGGATGAATGCTGAGAATCACGCTTTCCCTGTCGCTGAAATGGCGGTTCATCCACTCAATCTGATCTGCATACACATTCGGTGTTGTCATTTCCACAGTAGCCGGAAGGTTAATGATGATAGGTTTCTCTTTTGTCGCTCCCCATTCTTTCTGAACAGCCTCACACACTTCCAGAGCATAATCAAGTTCTGTTCCGGTAAAGCTTTCCGGGGAATATTCCAGCCTTAAATTCCCCTCAAAGTCCTCCGCGTATTTTTTTACCATCCTTGTTCCATCAAGGGCAATTTCTTTAATTTCTTCTTTTCCCTTTTTGAATACAACTTCCCTCTGAAGGGTGGACGTAGAGTTGTAGATATGTACGATCGCATTCTTCACTCCTTTGAGAGACTCAAATGTTCTCTGCACAAGATGATCTCTGCACTGTACAAGCACCTGAATCCATACATCATCCGGAATCAGATTTTCATCCACCAGTTTCCGCAGAAAATCATACTCAATCTGGGAAGCAGACGGAAATCCTACTTCGATCTCCTTAAACCCAAGTTTGACAAGCAGGTTAAACATCTCTATTTTTTCTTCTACAACCATTGGTTCAATCAATGCCTGGTTTCCATCTCTTAAATCCACGCTGCACCATACCGGTGCTTTTTCGATCTGTTTATCCGGCCAGGTCCGTTCTGGATACGGAACAACCGGCACCCTCCTGTATCTCTGATAATTCAGCATTCCAATCACACTCCTCATTCTTCTGTCTCTATTCTCCCAGTCCGCTCTCAACAAGTGCCACCATTGTCTCAAGTGCCTGTTTTTCATCTTCTCCGTCACAGATGATCTCCAGTTCATCTCCGCATTTCACACAGGCTCCAAGAACACTGAGAACACTTTTTGCATTGCTCTCGCCTTTATTCGTACGGAACTTTACACTGCACCGAAATTCAACCGCAGTCTTACAGAACAGTCCTGCGGGCCTCAGATGAAGTCCCGTAGGATTGCTTACAACTACTTTCCGGCTAACCATAGTATTCCCTCCAGTTATTCACTTTCTTCGTTTTCAACCTGTTCCAGCCTGACCTTGATGACAACATCTTCCGCCAGTGAACATCCTTCCGGCAGTCTTACTTCCACCGGTACATCATATTCTCCCGGCTCTCGATATGTGACAAGATTAATTGACAGACTGCCTTCTCCAAGTTCCAGAGAATCCAGGAGTTCCTGATCTCCCTGAACCTTGATCTCCAGATTGCTGCCGGATACATAGGAATAGCGGAGACCTTCCTGCAGATTGTTCACGACAATGGATCCTGTCGGCATCTCCAGAGTCCTGCTTCCTTCCTCTTCAATTCCTATTGTGACGACAACCGCTCCGGCATTTTTATCAATCAGCTCCACGCCATCCGGGAGATACGGGGTAATATCAACCACAACCTCCTCTTTACTGTTCAGATTCTGAATGTTCAAAGCACTTGCAGGGATCTCAATCTTGTCAAGATCTTCAAGTACATCTGAACTTCCTGATACCTGAACCTCCGTCGGTTCTGTCGCGATACCTGTAAATATGTATCCGTCAGCCGTCCTGATGGATGATGTGTCGAACTCCAGCTGGAGTCGTTTTGTATTTCTCACCTCAACCTGAACACTTACATCGTTCTCATCTCTCAGATCCTGAAGTGTGAGCAGCGTATTATCGATTGTCTTTCCTTCCGCGTCATAGAATACCAGCTTGGACTGAAGTGTCGTATCTTCTGCCAGTCCGGTTACATCTACTTCAGCAACCACCTTGTCAATCTGATCGATGATGGACTTCGGTCCATTGACTCTTACTTTCTCCGGATCTGCTTTAATTTCTCCCAGCACGTATCCATCTCTGACGCTTCCTGTTGTTGTCGGCGTAATCGGGAATGTATTCTGTGCTTCATCCTCGATCGTTACCTGCAGATTTCTCGGACTGGAATATGCCTCCACATATTCAAATCCCGGTATCGACACCTCAATCGGAACCTGTGAACCAAGAGACATCTCTTTCATATCCGCAGATGCTTTAATGTCAGAAACAGTCATGCTGTGCAGGACAGACCTCTTGGCCCTTACTGTCACCCGGACCGTATCTGTTTCATCTTCAATCTGATAGGTCTTTCCTTTACTGGTCACAACCTCCGGATGCAGTACTTCAACCGGTACATTTGAAAACTGCACGGATGTAACCGGATCGTCAACGTTTACAACGACTGCCCATAAAAATACGGCAAGTGCAAGCGACAACAGCTTCAGAGGGAGGTTTTTAGTCAGTTTCTTTTTCATGTTTCCGCCTTCCTTTCCACAGTTTCGCTATTTTCTTTTCCGTATTCTTCGTCTGAATCTTGATCAGACTCTCCTTAAGATATTCCGGAGTCACATTTCTTACAAGCTGTCCGCCCTGTGCTACAGACACATATCCGGTCTCCTCGGATACCGCAATGATCAGCGCGTCGCTGACTTCGCTCATTCCAAGAGCAGCTCTGTGCCGTGTCCCCAGTTCCTTACTGATCTCCATGTTATCTGAGAGCGGCAGGTAACAGGTCGCGGAAACAATCCGGTTTTCCCTTACAATAATTGCACCGTCATGCAGCGGGGTATTATGCTCAAAAATATTAATCAGAACCTGGGAAGATACAATACAGTCCATATAGATTCCGGTACTTTCATACTCCGTCAGACGGATCGCCTGCTCCACTACAATCAGTGCTCCTGTCTTTACTTTTCCCATGGCGAAGCATGCTTCCACAATCGCATCGATCGTCCTGCTGCTGAACCGTTCGCTTTCTTTTCCCTTGTCAAGCGGCACAATCGCTGTGAGGAACCGTTTTTCCCCAAGCTTTTCCAGCGCCCGGCGAAGCTCCGGCTGGAAAACCACAATCGCCGCGGTCGCAAGGATCGATACACTGTTCCTTGCAATCCACAAAATGGTATTCATCTTCAATATGGCTGCGACAAGAATGAAAACAGCAAGGACCAGAATTCCCTTTAGCAGCATCCATGCCTTTGTGTTTTTGATCCAGACCATGATCTGATAGATCAGAAACGCTACAATCACAATTTCCACAATATCCGTCCAGTAAATATCCGGCAGATACCAGTCCGGAAAATATCCTCTCATAGCTTCAAAAAATCTGCTGTTCATTCCTGTCACCTCCCATCATCTTATACTCACCCATGTTATCCCCTTTTTTCTTTTGCTATTTAGATTCGTCTTTATCGTCCAATTCATTTTTCAGCAGCTTCTCAAGATCCATTTCTTCCTGAAGCTGCTTGGCCAGAAGCATCTCTTCTGTCATCCCCGGTATGTAGGTCTTCTCTGTAGTTTTTTCCGCCGGAGACGGGGAAACTTCTTCTATTTCTTCGATCCTTGTATCCCGGTTTTTGTTCTCATTCTTTTTGGAATCTGTCTTTCGTCTGCTGATCTTTTTCACCCGTTTTTCAGGAACAGCAACAGATACCTTTGGTATCGCTTTAACATAATAGTAATATTCGTCATCCTCGTACTGAAATTTTTCTGCCTTGGAATAGTCGACAGAAAAAATGAAAAACTCCAGAATCAGGGCAAGAAGAACCGAAATAATATTTCCGAAAATCAATGTCACATAATCAATCTGTACACTGAAGACGATGCTTCCTGCAACGATGACGATAATGTCGGCCACCGCTCCGGCTGCCACGCCGATTTTCCATGATTGATCGAACTCACTTGTTCTAAGTGTGTAGACAACCAGAACCGCCACAACAAATGATGCGATGTAAATCCACATTTCTTTATTCTGCAGGATCTGTGTGGCAAACAAGGTCATCTCTCCTGCCATTCCGCTTGCCCCCGTTACAGCTGTTGCCGACATTTCCAGATAATTGATCATGGAATAGATCAGCGTACCGAAAAAAATCGGAATGATACAGATTGGCGTTCCCATCAGCGCAAATGCCATCGGAACCGCAAACGGAATCTTGAAAAAGTATGCGACCATAACAAGAAGGACAATCATCGACTTTTCCGGTGTAAAACGAAAATAGAAAATGAACATTACTGCAAACAGAGCTGCCGTCACAATCATAACTCCCATCGACAGGGCATATACGTGAATTAAAATCAGCACCGCTGTCACCAGTACGGTAAGTGTTCCCGGAAGGAACGCACAGATCAGAGCCAGTATCAAAGTAACAAGCGGATTTGCCACAGCCTCCATATAACCAATCTTGGAATTAACAAGATAAAATACAATAAAAGCAAGCAGAAACTGTACGATTTTATCTACTTCTTTTGAGTATTTCGCGTAAAAGGCCTGCAGCTGCTCCTTCAGGACAAATAAATTACTCATTTTTTTTCTTCCTTTCTTTACCGTAAAATTTCTCCAGCTGAGTCAGCATACGGACATAGCGCTTTACTCTCCCCTTTGCCCTGATATGCTTCTTCTGGTAAAACCTGGAAGCAAAAAGCCCGTAAGAAACAGCAAGAATCAGATATAGCGCAACAGCCGCCAGCATAATCAGAACTATGCTTATCAAAGTTGCCTCATTCAGAAAGGATTCCATAAAAGCGGCCGCAAACACTCCAAACAGAACTACATATCCTATCGTAACCCAGATCACAGTAATAATCGTCTGATAGCTGATATAATCTTTTTTGTAATAGGAAGCAATTTTAAAATCTTCTTTTCCATATTTTTCCTCATATAGAGCCATTTTGTTCATCAGCTTTACTTTTTCTTCGTTAACCATATTCCACCTTCCTATCCTCAGAAAACTATGTTCAGTATATCAAAAATCAAATATCTTGTCCAATACTTATCGTCAAAAAGAACACCCTCCTGACTCCTGATTTCTTCAGTGTTTTTGCGGCCTCATTGACCGTATTGCCCGTCGTATAGATGTCATCAATAAGAAGTACCCGTTCCGGAAGTCCGGTTTTTCGTTCAACCTGAAAACTTCCTTCCAGATTATGTGCTCTTCCGCGTCTGTTCAGACTTTTCTGAGCGTCTGACGTCTTCCGCTTTCGGATCAGTCCGGTTTCCACCGGAATTCCGGTAAGTTTTCCAAGTTCTTCTGCCAGAATTTCCGCCTGATTGTAACCACGTTTTCTTTTCTTCCACTTATCCATCGGAACCGGAAGGATCGCCTGTACCTTCCATTTCTGAATCTGCTTTCCCAGACGTTCTTTCATTGTTTCCGCATAATACCGGGCATATACCCTGCGGTTTTTAAACTTGAACTGATAGATGGAGCCGCTCACCGGGGGCCGGTGCGTCCAGAGACTCCTCCCTCTGTCAAACCAGCAGTTTCCATCCTCAATTCTCTCCCGGCAGTCCCTGCAGTACTCTGTCTGTTCATCCCCGACCGGTTTCCCGCATTTTTTGCACATTGGTTCTTTTATCCATGAAAGTTTTTTCAGGCAGTCTGTACACGGCCCCTTCGCGTTCACCTTTCCGCAGAACGGGCAGACATCCGGATAAAGCAGTTTCCATATATTCTTCATGCTGTTTTTGTTCTGATTTTCCCTACGATAGTTCCCGGATCCTCTCCGAGAGAGAAGTGTTCCGCTTCTGCTCTTCAACATTTCGAATCATTTCCTGAAAAACAGTATCGCTTCCTACAAGTGTAACACATTTTTTTGCTCTTGTAACTGCCGTATACAATAAATTCCTGCAATAAAGCTGTTTTGGTCCCGAGAGAAGCGGAATAATAACCGCCGGATACTCACTTCCCTGAGATTTATGGATGGTAACCGCATAGGCAAGCTCCAGTTCATCCAGCAGCTTAAATGGATATTTTACCTTACGTTTTTCGTCAAACTCCACTTCCACAGTCTCATCATATGTATGAATGGCCGTCACAATACCTATATCTCCGTTGAAAACTCCGATCCCTTTATCAACAACCAGTCTGTATTTTGTGGCAATCTCCCATTCCAGCTGATAGTTGTTTTTCGTCTGCATCACTTTATCGCCGACACGGAATATTTTTTCCCCATATTCCTTTTCCTGCTTTTTAGGGGACGGCGGATTTAAATACTGCTGCAGAATCCGGTTTAACCGTTCCACTCCCAGAAGCCCCTTCTTCATCGGCGCCAGTACCTGAATATCTGTCATTTTTGCATCCACATACCGCGGAAGTTTTTTCTGGATCAGTGTCAGGATCACGCTGATAATAACATCTGCATCCTGTCTTTTTAAAAAGAAAAAATCTCTGCTCTTATTATCAAGCCGTACTTCCAGTCCTGCGTTGATCCGATGCGCATTGACGACAATATCACTTTCCTGTGCCTGCCGGAAAATTCTGGTCAGCATCATGACAGGAAATACTTCGGAATCGATCAGATCCTTGAGCACTTTTCCCGGACCCACCGACGGGAGCTGATTGATATCTCCTACAAGAATCAGTCTTGTCCCCGGGATCACCGCAGACAAAAGCGCATGCATCAGAGGCAGATCCACCATGGACATTTCATCAATAATTAACACATCTGTTTCCAGAGGATTCTCCTGATTTCTCCCGAATCCTCCTTTCCCTGTCTCCTCAGGATTTCCACTGACTTCCAGAAGGCGGTGAATTGTCTGCGCCTCATATCCGGTCGTCTCTGTCATCCTTTTGGCGGCGCGTCCTGTCGGCGCGGCAAGACGGATATCCATCCCTTCACTCAGGAAATAGCGGATCATGGCATTGATCGTGGTTGTCTTTCCGGTTCCCGGCCCTCCTGTCAGGATAAAGATACCGTTTTTTACCGCCTCTGCCACCGCTTCTCTCTGTCTTTCATCCAGCGTGGACTCATTCTGCTTTTCCAGCTTTTCAATCCGTTTCCGGATCAGACTGTCGTCTTCCTCGTACCGGATATTCAGCTCTTTGAGCATCCGTGCCGTATTCATCTCCATGTAATAGTACTTTGCCGGATATACACGGACCTGCTCTTCATCCTGCTTCAGGACAACCTTCTTTTCCATCGCAAGATCCATCAGATACTTCTCAATATCTGTAATCTCCACTTCCAGAAGCTGTGCGGCTTTTGCTGAAAGCACCTTTTCTTCCAGATATACATGACCTTCCTGTACACTTTGAAGCAGTGTATAAAAAATCCCGCTCTGAATCCTGAAATCTGAATCCGTATGAATTCCGATTCTGAATGCTATCTCATCTGCCGTTTTAAATCCGACTCCTTCAATATCATCTGCCAGTCTGTATGGATTTTCTTCCAGAATGCTGTAAATTCCCAGTCCGTATTTCTGATAGATCTTGACTGCCAGATTGATGGAAATCCCGTATTTCTGCAGATAAATCATTGCCTGTCTGAGGTCTTTCTTTTCTTCTACCTGTACGCAGATTTCCCGGGCCTTTCTCTCACTGATTCCCTTGATTTCCGCCAGCCGCTCCGGCTCTTCCTCCATAATGCGGAATGTATCTTCTCCAAATTTCGCAACGATCTTTCCTGCAAGCGCAGGCCCGATCCCCTTCACAGCACCGGATCCAAGATACCGCTCAATGGATTCCCTGTCCTCCGGCTCCTTTACCTTGTGCCCTGTCACCTGAAGCTGCAGCCCGTAAGAAGGATGCATGACATACTCTCCTTCCAGTTCCAGAAATTCTCCATCCCCAATGTACGGAAATTTCCCGACACAGGTTACTTCCCCGTTCTCATTATGAAATTGAAATACCGTATAACCATTTTCCTCGTTTCTGAAAATAATATGGTCAATGTATCCCGTTATCTTTTCCACCTGTTTCCTCCATTTGTATTCACCTTCAATACCGCCAGCCTCTTGTCATGCAACCGGCGGAAAGCAACAGGACTGCTGCGAAAGTAATCCTCTTCCCGCAGCAGTCCTTCTGTTTTGACTTCTATACATGAAACTTTTTGTTCTCACTCATAAATTCTACGAACTGACCGGTTCCGATCGCAACAACCTGCATCGGATCCTCCGCTGTCATTGTATTGATGCCTGTCCGCTCTTCAATCAGCTCTTCCAGGCCTCTGAGCAGGGAACCGCCTCCTGTCAGAACAATTCCTCTGTCGAGAATATCTGCTGAAAGCTCCGGAGGTGTTCTCTCCAGCACACCAATTACAGCTTCCACGATCTGACTTGTCGGCTCTCTTAAAGCTTCTTCTGTCTCCGAAGAAGAAACCGTTACCGTCTTTGGAAGACCCGTAACAAGGTTACGTCCCCGCACCTCGATCGTCTCGTCCTCCACCAGCGGATAAGTCGTGCCTATCCGGATCTTGATATCTTCTGCGGTACGTTCTCCAATCAGAAGATTGTGCTTTTTCCTCATGTAACGCACAATCGCCTCATCAAAGTCATCTCCCGCAATTTTCAGTGATGTATTGACAACAGTACCGCCAAGAGAGATCACCGCAATATCTGATGTGCCTCCTCCGATATCTACAATCATATTTCCACATGCTTTGGAAATGTCGATACCTGCCCCGATTGCCGCTGCAACCGGCTCTTCGATCAGATGCACTTCTCTTGCGCCTGCCGCGAATGTCGCCTCTTCCACAGCCTTTTTCTCAACCTCTGTTACACCGCTCGGTACACAGACGCTGATACGAGGGCGTTTGAATGTACGCTTTCCAAGCGACTTCTGCACAAAATATTTGATCATCTTCTCCGTAACCGTATAATCTGAAATCACGCCCTGTCTGAGAGGACGTACCGCTACAATATTGCCCGGTGTTCTTCCAAGCATCAGTCTTGCCTCTTCCCCGATTGCGCGGATCTCATTTGTATCTCTGTCAAACGCAACTACGGACGGCTCCTTGAGCACAACGCCTTTTCCTTTCACATATACAAGGACACTCGCTGTCCCCAGGTCAATTCCAATATCTACTACCGCCATGAACTAAACCCCTTTCGCAAATCCTCTATATTCGCTCCTCTTTGGTCTATTATACTTCCTCTTTCGCATGTCAGAACTCATAAACCTCTGGTTCTACGCATACATTTGTTATTATAATCAATCTTCCTGGAAATGGAAAGAGTTTTTTCCCAGAATCTGTAACTTTCATTATTTCTTAAGGAATGGGGCGAGATAGCGTCCTGTGTAGGATTCCGGACATTCGACGATCTCTTCCGGAGTTCCTTTTGCAATCACAGTTCCGCCTTTGTCTCCTCCTTCCGGCCCCATATCAATAATATAATCTGCTGTTTTGATCACATCCAGATTGTGTTCAATGACAATGACTGTATTTCCATCAGCCGCAAGTCTTCTGAGAATCTCGGTCAGCTTATGGACATCTGCAAAATGAAGTCCTGTTGTAGGCTCGTCCAGAATATAAACGGTCTTTCCGGTACTTCGTTTACTCAGCTCGGCAGCAAGCTTGATCCGCTGTGCTTCCCCTCCGGAAAGGGTGGTAGACGGCTGGCCCAGACGGATATAGGAAAGTCCCACATCGTAGAGCGTCTCCATCTTTCTGCGGATACTCGGCACATTTTCAAAGAAGGTCAGCGCTTCTTCCACTGTCATATCCAGCACGTCGTAAATGCTCTTTCCTTTATATTTCACTTCCAATGTTTCCCGGTTATAACGCTTTCCGTGACAGACTTCACACGGTACATAGACATCCGGCAGGAAATGCATCTCAATCTTCAGGATTCCATCCCCGCTGCACGCCTCACAGCGTCCTCCTTTTACATTGAAACTGAACCGGCCCTTCTTGTAGCCTCTCGCCTTTGCATCCGGCGTTGCCGCAAACAGGTCACGGATCAGGTCAAACACTCCTGTATACGTGGCCGGATTGGACCGCGGCGTACGCCCGATCGGAGACTGGTCGATATTAATGACTTTGTCAAGCTTCTCCAGCCCCAGAATCTCTTTATGCTTTCCAGGGATCGTTCTTGCATGATTGAGCACTTTTGCAAGCTTTTTGTACAGGATTTCATTGATCAGAGAACTTTTTCCCGAACCGGAAACTCCTGTTACACAGGTCATAACGCCAAGTGGAATCTCTACATTGACATTTTTCAGGTTGTTTTCTTTTGCCCCGACAATTTTCAGATATCCGGACGGAACCGCCCGTTTCTCCGGAACAGGGATACGGATTCTTCCGCTCAGGTAATCTCCGGTGACAGAACCCGGCGTATTCATAATCTCTTCCGCTGTACCTGCAGCAACTACCTCGCCTCCGTGCTCCCCGGCTCCCGGCCCGATATCCACGATGTAATCTGCAGCAAGCATGGTATCTTCATCGTGCTCTACCACAATCAACGTATTTCCAAGATCACGAAGATGTTTGAGCGTACTGAGCAGCTTGTCATTATCTCTCTGATGGAGTCCGATACTTGGCTCATCCAGAATGTAGGCGACTCCGACAAGTCCGGATCCAATCTGTGTTGCAAGCCGGATTCTCTGTGCCTCTCCTCCGGACAGCGTTCCGGTTGCTCTGGCAAGCGTCAGATAATCCAGTCCTACATCCATCAAAAATCCTATTCTGGACTTGATCTCTTTTAAAATCTGGCCTCCGATCATTTCCTGAACCGGTGTAAGTTCCAGATTCTCGAGAAATTTCTGGAGATTTTCAATCGACATTGCGGTAACTTCGTAAATATTTTTGTCGCCTACCGTCACTGCCAGCGCCTCTTTCTTCAGTCTCTGTCCCTTACATGCATGGCACGGGGTAATTCTCATAAAAGTTTCGTATTCGGCCTTCATCGCCTCCGATCCGGTCTCCCGGTATTTTCTTTCCACACTCTTTATGAGTCCGTCAAAAGCCACGTCATAGACACCTTCTCCCCGCTGTCCTCTGTAACGGACTTTTACCGACTTTCCGTTGGTTCCGTAAAGCAGAATGTCCTGAATTTTTTTCGGATACTCTTCAAACGGGGTATCCAGATCAAAATCATAGGCTTCTCCGAGAGCACGCAGGATGGCATTGGTAAAACTGGACGGATCCATGCAGGACTGCCATCCAAGCACTGCAATCGCGCCCTGATTGATACTCAGTCCTTTATCCGGAATCATCAGGTCTGCATCAAACTCCATCTTATATCCAAGTCCAAAACATTCCGGGCAGGCGCCGAACGGATTGTTGAACGAAAAACTTCTTGGTTCAATTTCATCAATGCTGATGCCGCAGTCCGGACAGGAAAAGCTCTGGCTGAAGTTGATCGGCTCGCCTCCGATCACGTCGACTGTCATCAGTCCTTCCGCCAGATTCAGTACGTTCTCAATGGAATCGGTCAGACGCTTTTCGATTCCCGGCTTTACCACAAGCCGGTCGACTACGATCTCGATATAGTGTTTAATATTTTTTTCCAGACTGATCTCTTCTGTCAGCTCGTACATATTTCCATCGATACGTACCCGGACATACCCGCTTTTTTTCGCTTTATCCAGAAGCTTGGCATGAGTTCCCTTTCTGCCTCTTACCACCGGTGCAAGAAGCTGGATTTTGGTACGCTCCGGCAGGCTCATGATCTGATCCGTCATCTGATCCACCGTCTGCTTTTTGATTTCCTTTCCGCAGTTCGGACAGTGCGGAATTCCAATCCTCGCATAGAGGAGACGGAAATAATCATAGATCTCCGTAACGGTTCCTACCGTTGATCTTGGATTCCGGTTAGTCGACTTCTGGTCAATGGAAATCGCAGGGGAAAGTCCCTCGATGCTCTCTACATTCGGCTTTTCCATCTGCCCCAGAAACTGTCTCGCATAGGAAGACAATGACTCCATATATCGTCTCTGCCCCTCTGCATAAATCGTATCAAAGGCAAGAGATGACTTTCCGGAACCACTCAATCCCGTCAGTACGACAAGTTCATTTCTCGGTATGTCCAGATCAATATTTTTCAGATTATGTTCATTTGCTCCGCGTATACGGATATACTGTTTGTTGTCCATCTTTTTTCCCTTCTTATTACCCATCTATCTCCTGCAGATGCTTTTTGATTTCAATCATCTTGTCACGCAGCTCTGCCGCAGTCTCGAAATCCAGATCGGCTGCTGCCTTTTTCATCTGCTTGTTCAAGTCTTTTACAAGTTTTTCCAGTTCTTCCCTGCTCATGGATTCCGGATCTTTCTCCAGCATCTTTTCCTGTTTTGCCACCTTCTTGGAAATGCTGATCAGATCGCGGACTGCCTTTTGAATCGTCTTCGGCGTGATGCCGTGTTCCTCATTATACTGCATCTGAATCTCCCGGCGCCGTCTCGTCTCGTCAATGGCAGCTTTCATCGAATCTGTCACGGTATCCGCATACATGATGACATGGCCTTCCGCATTTCGTGCGGCACGTCCGATCGTCTGGATCAGTGAAGTCTCCGAACGCAGAAATCCTTCCTTGTCCGCATCCAGAATCGCCACCAGTGTAATCTCCGGTATATCGAGACCTTCTCTCAACAGGTTGATTCCCACAAGCACGTCAAATACATCCAGACGCATATCCCGGATAATCTCTGTCCGTTCCAGTGTATCAATGTCAGAATGAAGATACCGTACCCGGATTCCCAATTCCCGCATATAATCCGTCAGATCTTCTGCCATCCGCTTGGTCAGTGTTGTGATCAGAATCTTGTTTTTCTTGGCCACTTCTTTGTTGACTTCACCGATAAGGTCGTCAATCTGGCCCTCCACAGGACGCACTTCCACTTCCGGATCCAGAAGTCCCGTCGGGCGGATCACCTGCTCTGCCCGCAGAAGCTCATGCTCTTCCTCGTAGGTGCCCGGCGTCGCTGACACAAACATCACCTGGCTGATCTTGCTTTCAAATTCTTCAAAGTTAAGCGGACGGTTGTCCTTTGCTGACGGCAGACGGAATCCATAATCCACAAGCGTCGTCTTTCTGGACTGGTCTCCATGATACATTCCGCCAATCTGCGGAATCGTCTTGTGAGACTCGTCGATAATCATCAGGAAATCATCCGGGAAATAATCCAGAAGAGTATGCGGCGGTTCGCCCTCTTTCAGACCTGTCAGATGTCTGGAATAGTTCTCAATACCGGAGCAGAATCCCGTCTCCCGCAGCATCTCAATGTCAAAATTTGTCCGCTCCGAGATCCGCTGCGCCTCTAAAAGCTTGTCTTCACTTTTGAAAAAGCGGATCTGCTGTTCCAGCTCCTCCTCAATCTGCCCGAGCGCCCGGTCCATGTTTTCCTTTGATACCACGTAGTGGGACGCCGGGAAAATCGCGATGTGATTCAGCTCATTTTTAATCTCTCCGGTCAGAGAATCCACTTCTGTGATCCGGTCGATCTCATCGCCAAAAAACTCTATCCGGATAATATTTTCTCCCGATCCCGCCGGAAATACTTCCAGCACATCGCCGTGTACCCGGAAAGTTCCCCGCTTAAAGTCAATATCATTTCTGTCATACTGAATATCAATCAGTTTCCCGATCACTTCATCCCGGTCCTTAATCATGCCCGGCCGCAGGGAAATCACCATGTTCTGATAATCGATAGGGCTGCCAAGTCCATAGATACAGGAAACACTCGCTACAATAATAACGTCCTTTCTCTCAGACAACGCCGCAGTGGCCGAATGCCGCAGCTTGTCGATCTCATCATTGATCGCTGAATCCTTGGCAATGTAGGTGTCTGAGGACGGAACGTATGCCTCCGGCTGGTAGTAATCGTAATAGGAGACAAAGTACTCTACGGCGTTATGAGGAAAGAATTCCTTGAATTCACCGTAGAGCTGCGCGGCAAGTGTCTTATTGTGGGCGATAATAATCGTTGGTTTATTTAACTGCTGGATGACGTTTGCCATCGTAAATGTTTTTCCGGAACCGGTGACACCAAGAAGGGTCTCACACTGGTTTCCCTCCTTGAAACCTTGAACCAGCTGCTCGATCGCCTGAGGCTGGTCACCGGTTGGCTTGTATTCTGATACTAATTCAAAATGGTCCATAGCAAAACCTCTCCTTTGTGACTTTTGATATGTTCTATATCAGCCACCCTCAAAAAATTCATTCGTAACAAAAATGTCAAAATAATAGCCTTATAGGACTCCATTACAACTTTTTGGAAGAAAAGAAAAGGGACAAACGTTCAATTTTCCTTCATGCTGTTTCGATTGTTAATAAATCATAAGGTCTTTATCTATTCTTAGATTTATCTTTAATAATAGTCTCCAACTATTCCATTTATAAAAACTCATACTTTTCTCCCATCGCTACCTCAAAATTTACAATTCATACCTTGCAATCTGCTTATTAACAATCCAATAATAATTTGTTTACCTTTTTATTAAGTTCTTCTTCAATTTCGCCCAATCTTTTTTCGTCTCCGACCATCAAATGGGCATTTTTAGCCAACTCAGCAATTTCATTATGCAATAAATTTTCATCACAATATTTTGGTATGTTTATTCTTTCTAATATATGTCCTGATATAAACCACGCAACATAAGCATTTACAAATTCAGAAACAATATCTGAGTTTAAAATACCCGTCAAATAATATGCTTCTGTTTCATTTTCTAACGGAACCATTACCAGGTTATGATCTGGTACGAGCATACGCTCATTTTCATTGGAAATAGTTACTGCAGCAACACCTTTTGCCAATGCTTTCCAAATAACCTTATAGGGAGAAAATGTATATTTACCAATATTATACAGAGAATACTCCGGAGCATGTTTATTCTGTTTTAAAATTAATTTCTTATATGTAGCCCTTTCCTTCAAAATCGGAAGGAAACCATGATTCTCCATGAAAAAATAATCATATACATTCGGGCATGTTATTATCAATTCATCTTTTTCAATAACTTTTCCATCATTAGTGTAAGGCAATATTATTGAATATTCTGAGTTATATTTCCATTTTTTCACATCTTTCCCTCTTAACAATGGATAAATATAATCATTCTCTAATGGAAAGTTAGAAACATAAGTGATTCTTTTTCGACTATTTTCTGGTGAATTGTCAACAAGTACTAAATTAGATTTTATCTTTTTCTTCTCTTTTACCCAAAAAATTGCATTGGCACTTGTATCTACACCCTTTCTAGCACGATAAAAGGGATTTGCTTCTTTACTTATTATTCTATCAAAAATCCTTTTTTGTTCCTTTGTTGCGATCATCCATGGCGAATTATATTCATTAATTGGTGTAGCATATAACTCCTTACATTTTATTAGTTTTTTTAACACTTTTTCTTTATTCTCATTGGAATCAATCACTTTTTTATTGCATTTATACCACTTTTTATACACAATAGGATATCTATTTTCTTCATTCTTCTGCAGAATAATGGTTGCTGTCTTATTGCTTACTTCTAAATCTTTAAATGGTTCGATTTCTACAAAATCATTTACGGATTTAACGCTTACTGGAATTTTTTCTTTTATGGTAAATTTTCTAAAACCATCGCCGCCACCAGATGATTGTAATAAATTTTGATTTATTACAAAAGCTAATTTTCCTCCATCTTTCAAAAAGTTATCCATTATAACATATGTCATAAGCACTGATATATCATCGTGAGCACTACCCAATTGTGCTTTTAGACCTTTATGATCAAAAACACAGTAATCATACCAATATTTCTGTATTGAATCTCGATAGTTTTCAGGAAGATTCTGCCAATCTATCCATGGAGGATTTCCAATTATATAATCGACTTTCCTTTGGAATACTGGTGCAAATGCATTTTTAATAACATTAGCCCAAATGCCATCTATTTTTTTTTCATTCAGTTCTTCCATTTTTATATAAAAATCTCTAAGTATTTGATACTCTTTTGGCGACAAACTTTGAATTAACTCTGGTAATTGTTTCATTAATTGTTTTTCAAAAACATTCAAACTACTATTTCTATGAATCAAATCATTCACAATGTCAAGCACATTATTTATCTCTTTCATATCAACAAGTTTTTTAGGAAGAATAAATGTTTCTGCTTTAGTTGGAATAATGTAGCAATCTTTATTTTCTTCGTATCCTTCTAAAACAGTTAACATAGCATCGCATAAATATATAGGAATTTCTATTGGCTCCTCACATTCTGACAGAACGTCTCCCAATGCAATTATATAATTAGCACGTGCACATATGACAGCCAAAGGATTCAAATCATATCCACAAACACTATTGGTAATTATTTTTAAAAGTTTTTCTGAAGTTATACTCGAACTATAACAATTAATTATCTTTTTTATAAGCATTACTAGAAACGTACCGGAACCACATGTTGGATCCAAAAATAAAGTATCTTCTTTTATCTGCGGATGTAAATCTTCAATTAAAAACTCAGCTAACCAATCTGGAGTATAAAATTCGCCCAACGCTCTTCGCATTGCAGCTGGTAACAATTCGTAGTATAAATTTTTCAATAAATCTTTTGCAATATCGCGTTCTAAAACAATTATTGAGTAATCATACTTTTCGAATGTTTCTATTAAGTTCTGTAAGAGTTCTCCTATTTCATCATCCCACAAATATAAGTACCAGCTGAAAAAATCTCCTTCCAAAAAATTTGAAATACCGAGTCTCCGAAATACGCCTCCCTCTTCAATATCTTTAAAATCATTTCTTAACTTTTCAAAATTTTCTGTATGAAAATGAAACTTTTCGATCAAAGCATTATCCTTTAAATACGTTAAAATATTCAAAGACAAAACTTTGATCAGTAACGAAAAATATGTCTGAATAGCAAAAATCAAATGAGGGTAATTTATTATTTCAGTTTGCAATGAATATAGTTCTTTTAATCCTTTTATTTTCAGATCTCTTGTTTCAAAACTATATCCACATACTTCGCGATAAAGCATCTGCCACTGCTCAAATAGTATTTTAGTTTTATTTATCTTTTGATTGCTTTCTAATTTATTATAGAATGTAGATATAATTCGTTTTGATTGTATACTAGAGGGTCCAAAATCCTTTATTAAATTTTCTACCACTAAAGCCTTTCCACTAGAATTTACTGACAACAGTCTCATCAGAAACAATTCATGTGAATTAACACTCATTTCTTGTGGTGTACTGATGTTCCAACTATCCCCCTGTTTCTTAACATATATAACATAATATCCATCAAAAACTACCCCCATTACTTTATTAACAGGAATACTTGTTTTCTGATAAAATCCTTCAATCTGTCTTTGAACTTGTTTTACAAATTCCATATTACTTGTTGTATTTGAGGCCGAAATCCTTGTTGGGTATTTGTACTCAATAATAAAATTACCATATAAAGAATCTATTCTCCCTTTAAATACTGTAAATTCATTTTCGATATTTATATTTTCTTTAATTTTCAATTGTTTAAATAAGTTGTCTAATATAATTGCATAATTCTGCCGAAAATTTTCTTCTTTATTTTCATTTCCGCTTCTTGCTTCTACTAATTTTTCAAATAATTCTTCTTTGTGATTATGAATATAGAATCTAATCTCTGAGTTAATCATTTGGAAATCCCCTTTTAAATTTCTTTTTTGAATAATTTAGCATATTTGTTCATCTTGCGGTTTAATTTTATACTCGTTAATTACATACTTATCAAATATTGCATCATACAAGAAACCCAATTACTCTACAGAAAGCCATACTATATCATTTACAAAAATATCCTCATGTTTTGTCAAACCTTCATCTGTAGTATACATTAATAAATTCGATTCTTGCATCCAATCTTGCCTCTTTGTCTATCTTGTATTTTTTTCAATTTCATCACGAATTTTCTGCCAAAAGTCACAAAATCATTTTGTCCGCTTGGTATCATCCAGCTCGTTTCGTCCTGTTCTATCCACAAAATCCGGACGAAACAGCACGAAAAATCACTAAATATACCTCATTTTCCGGCCCCGACACACTAAGAGACAAAGTACTCTACGGCGTTATGAGGAAAGAATTCCTTGAATTCACCGTAGAGCTGCGCGGCAAGTGTCTTATTGTGGGCGATAATAATCGTCGGTTTATTTAACTGCTGGATGACGTTTGCCATCGTAAATGTTTTTCCGGAACCGGTGACACCAAGAAAGGTCTCACACTGGTTTCCCTCCTTGAAACCTTGAACCAGCTGCTCGATCGCCTGAGGCTGGTCGCCGGTTGGCTTGTATTCTGATACTAATTCAAAATGATCCATAATTTATCCTTGCTCCTCTACCTGACGGATTTTCTTCTCATAATTCCCTTGTTTGATATCTTTCCGAACATCCATCAAAATTTTTCCCAACAGATTTTGTCCTTTCCATCTATCTACGCAAAACCTGTCCTTATCTTTCATAGATAGCCCAATCCCCCATATCCTATCCTTTACCGCACATTCTGCAATTACCTCTTCTCCTGTTCTTTCCAACCTTTTCCTAAGTTCAGGATTTTGGCGAAACTTCTCAAAGACTCCTTTGTAAACAATCTCTTCTCTCGATTGTCCCCAGACTGTATCATCAAAATTTTGCACTGTTCTTCCCAAAGCCTTGATCTCCGCCACGTTATCCGTCTGTAATATTTTTTCCGCTGTCTCCTGATCATGAAACAGAATTGCCTTTTCGTACATCATATACTGTTCCATTGACGAGAATGTAATATCATCAATAATAAATTCAGACAAATACCAGTTACTCAAATATCCATTCTCCTCGTCCGGATTGTGAAAACATATCACCGCTTATTCCTCCCGCAATCATTTATACCTATTTTTGTGTCCCAAGTCCACACTGTTCTCCTACCTTACAGACAGCCACCTGCAAATCAAGATCATGAAGTCCTGGATACCATTCAAACATAAATTCAACTGGAAGCAATTTGACGACTTCTTTACTTGACATCTTATATAACCATTGAAACAATGCATAAAACTGACCAATCCAGTTCGGCGCAAATCCCTTGGCCACTTTTCCTTGTTTCGGTTGATATTTATCATTTTCCAGAAAATAATTGAATAAAGATTCAGCATCCATAGTTGAAACATACGCCTGCCCTTCATCTATCAGTGCTCTTGTACGGCTTTTCATATAAGCTTCTATGAAATCTGCCACGTCTATACCAGGGCAATGCTCTTCTGCATACTCAAATAATTTTCCTTGATTTTCAATCACTTCTTCCAAATAGGCTTCGCTGAATACATCCATTTTTCTACCTCTTATATCAATTTACTAAACACATTTTCAATCTTGTTCAAACATTTCGAATAACTGACTCTTATTAGAATCCATTTAAATAGAATCCCTCTCTGCCATTGCATCCATTGCCTTTTCGCACATTATAACAAATCTTTCCGCAAAAGTATATAGGACAAGTCCCAAAATCAGAACAAACATTCGATCGTGTGCTCCATATCCATTCTTTCTCCCTTTTCTTCTCTATCAGAAAACCCCACCGAAATCGATGGGATTTTAACTTTTTGTTTCCTGTATATATATTTTTTTACCTGTAACTGTGCTTTTCATTTTCGGAAAATATCGTTGCAGTGTCTGGTCAGGGAAGCATTGATCCAGCACATATTCCACAATATTTTCCTCTACATTCCGGCTCTGTCGTTCATGCATTCTGAGCAGCGCCGCCCCGGTGAGAACCTGAGAACAGACCATGAACACCAGAAATACTCTCATTGCGGTGTTCGGCCCTGTCAGAACCGGAGTTTCCAGTTTTCTCCTGATCAGAGGATAAATCTTCCACACCCAGGCAACGCCGATTCCTCCCCACACCAGGCAGAACGGGAGGTTGATGTACTTCCCGATATGAAGCGGCATTGCGGAATAATCCCAGAAGGTCACTTCCAGAAGGTGCTCTCCCAGATAGCCGCACAGAAATTCAAACAGTGCGCCTAGAACAGTACATTTCACAAACAGATATAGCTTACTGTTTTCCTGATCTTTTGCAGTAAATAAATGCAGAAGTACTCCTCCGAATCCCCATATGCAGCTGATTGGGAAAAACAGGTTGCTGGTTCTGCTCGTAAATTCATGAAAATCAATCCAGCACCATATGGATTCAATCAGAAATCCTCCGACACCGCAGATAACATAAATCCAGAACAGCCTGTAAAAGGTTCCCGCCCATTCTTCTTTTTGTATCTTTTCGTTTTTCAGACTTATGATATGTTCCATAGCTTATTTTTTCTTTTGAATGTTCTGTTCTCCTTTCTCAGAAATCTGCTTTTATCCTACCCTTCGTTTGTTTACAGAACGTTCCTGTTTTGTTTCAGAAATATGAAAAAGAATTCCACAGAGCCGTAACTGCCCCGCAGGATTCTTCTGATTTTTGCTTCGGTATTGCAAACGCCTGTCTGTCAATCGATCTATTCGCCTGCCGTCATATCGTTTTCTCCTTTCGGAAACGTAAGAATAATCTTCAGTCCGCCATCGTTTTCGGCTTTTGCAGATCCGCCATGCTGTTTCATAATATAATCTGCCACCTAGAGTCCTACTCCGCTTCCTTTTTTCTGTCTGGACTCATCGCACCGGTAAAACCGCTCGAAAATCCGTCCGAGTTTTTCCTCCGGCACGCCGTTTCCGTTGTCTTTCCACTCCAGCTTGATCTCTGATTCTGTCTCAGCTACCGTAATATCAATTTCCACCGGCTCTACCATGGCATACTTCATGCTGTTTTCCAGAAGATTATCCAGTATTCTCCTTACCTGTTCAATATCAAACCGGACTTCCGCTATCAGCTCTTCTTTTTTATGGAAATGAAATTTCAATTTCCGAGGATCAGCAGTCACTTCTTTTTGCGCCACATAAGACGCCGCATATTCCGCCAGATCTGCTTTTATCATATGGAACGGCATCTGTCCGCTTTCCATACGTGAAAAGTCAAAGAGTTTCCGGAGCAGCTGATTCATTTCTTCTGTAGATTCGTACGCCGTTTCCAGATACCGTTTCCTCTTTTCTTCCGTATCCGCCACGCCGTCGAGCACTCCTTTGATGTATCCCCGAATGGAAGTCAGCGGGGTCCTCAGATCATGTGAAATTCCTGTAATCATGTCTGTTCTCGCTTTTTCTGTCTTTTCCCGCTGCCTTTGGTCTTCCAGAATTGTGTGCTGCATCTCATTGAACGTCTCGCAAACATGTTCAAACTCCGCTTCTCCCCGATACCTGATGTTCTCTTTTAAATTTCCACTTTTGATCCGTTCCGCTCCTTCTACCAGCTGTTCCAGCGGCTCCATGACAACCCGGTTCATTCTGCGTGTAAAGAAGGATGCCAGAAGAAGCAGAACCGCAATTGCAGCAATGCCGGCCAGGAAGACCACGCCCAGGAACATATAAAAAGCACTGTTCAGGGACAACGCTTTTCCTCCCCAATCCGCGGAATGAACCGCGGCAATATAAATCTCCTCATTCGCAAAATATTTTCCTACAATCGTTGCGTTCAGAAATGTAAAGACTTCTGTCTGTCCATCATGGTATTCTTCCGATTGAAAAAACTCAGCCAGATCTTCCATATGCTCGTCATCAGCTCCGCCCACGACACGACCATTCCGAAAAAGTGCTGTCCGGTATTTCAGATTTTCTGCCTCTTTTATAAACTCCTGTGTTTTTGCCGGATCTGTCTCTTCGATCAGCTGTGCCACCTTCCATGCATTGGAATCCACCTGGTTCTGGCTTATGGAATGAAGCTGCCTTTCAAGGGAATCCTCAAACAAAACCAGCACTCCCAAAATAATCAGTATGAAAGAAATCAAAGCTGTAAACAGTATCATCATATTGGAACGAAACACTCTCTTTTTTAATGACATGGTTTTTCCTCTTTTCCTTTTTTCTGATCTTAATCATAACGCAGACGTCTGCTTTTTCCAGATGTCTCTGCAAGCCTCTTCTGTCTGGTTTTCTTTCCTAAAGCGTACCACGGACGGCTAAAAATTCTTCTATCATTTCTTAAACAATTTCTAAACAGTAAAAGCCGGATGGCATTCAACTGTTGAAAACCATCCGGCTCAAAAACTTCCGTCTTTCTCTTATCCTCTTTTTCCCGGTATTCTGCTCTCACACGGCACTTTTGTCTGGCATTTTCCGCATCCGTACCGGGGTGCATACTTTTTCTTTGTCTCTTCCAGAAACTGGTCGCACGGCAGATGTTCTTTTCCGTTTTCCAGCGAAATCGCTCCCGCCGGGCATCGTCTGATACATGCGCCGCAACGGGTACAGTACTCATAAATGTCTGTATATTCCCGTTTTCTCGGTTCAAATCTTTCACTGACAATCAGACTTCCGAGTCTCCCCGCAATTCCCTTTTCTGTAATCAGCCCTTTGGACAGGCCAAAGGTTCCGAGTCCGCACACAAAGGCAACATGACGTTCCGACCAGTTGCTTGTATAAGAGGCACCCTGCCATTTTTCTCCCCGTTCTGGATCTGGTTTTGTCACACTTTCAAACCTTGGGTCTGATGCCGGAATCACACTTATGATCCCCTCTTCCTTGAGAATTCTCTGGATCTCATCACAGACTGCAATGACAAACCGCTGTCCTTCAATCCTGGCGTGCAGCCACTGGGCAGACGGCTCCGCCGCATCAGTCCAGTTACTTTTTTTGACCTCATCCGTAAACGGAATAAAGAAACTGATGACACTTTTGGCGTCCGGGAGCCATGCATCCGGCAGGAGAAACTGTTCTCCCACCGCCTCTTTCTTTTTCAGTTCCTCAAACATCGGATCATTTGCATCCCCATATCCCCAGATAGGAGGGTCGTACATGCGAAGTCCTGCATATTCAGGCGCAATTGCTTCCTCCTCAGACACGTAATTCAGTCTGTTCTCCATGACAAACTGTTCAATCTGCTTTTCCAGCATTATTTTCTCCATCTTTTCCGCCCCTTTCTTCCACACCCGGCAATTAGAGATACAATTCACATTCCTTTCTGACAGAGCATACTTCTTTTAGCTTTTCACTGACCATGGCCACGGCGTCCGGGTGCAGTGCCCGTGCGCCATGCGGGCATACTGCCGTACATCCCATACATGAAATACATGTTTCCTCCTGAATGTCAGCCGGATCCTCGGGATCAATTGCATGAACCGGACATTTTGCCGCACAGAGTCCACACTTCACACAGGTGTCTGATGGCTGCGGGAGCATTCCTCCGCCTCCGGCTTCCCGGTACGGGCGGTTCCCCGGAATCGTTTCCGTTAAAGCCCGTTCTCCTCTCTGAATCTTCTGCCAGATCTGTTCTCCGAAAGCATGCAGATTCTCCGTATCCGTTTCATCCGGGCGTCCGGCCGCATATTGATGTGCGATCGAATGTTCCGCAATCGCAGCCACAGCCGCAGTCACCTGAAAGCCGCAGTCCTTTGCCAGATCTTCCATTTCTGCCAGTGTATCATCGTAAGCACGGTTGCCGTAAACACAGAGCAGAATACACGCTGCTCCATTTCCCTTGATTCTGGAAAACCGTTCTGCGGCTGCCGACGGAACACGGCCCCCGAAAGATGGCACAGCAAATACCACCACATCCTCTTCTGTAAACCTCTCTTCAGAAAAGTCAGCCCCGTACGTCATCAGATCCATCGTTTCCGTTTCTGTTCCCCAAGTCTCCGTCAGTTTTTCTGCTGCCTTTCTCGTTCCGCCTGTCGGGCTGAACAGTATGTTTACAATTCGCATCCTTTTTTTCTCCTTTAATCCTTTAGTTCTTCCTTGCTCTGCTTTCAAAATAAATAAACCGGTCAATGGAATCGAGAATATCCTTGAAATCCTCCCTTGGCGCCAGGTCAATATATTGCTTCAAAAGCTCGGTTTCCTGCTTTTTGTATCTTCCATAGAAGATATCAAACAGGTTGTGGCCCCGGAGATGAATCCGGATCTCCTCCATATGGGCCTTCACATCCTCTGTTGTCTCCAGATCTTTCCCAAGTACCTCCAGAAGCTTTCTCCCACTTCGGATTTTATGCAGATACTCCTTCCATTTTTCCAGAAAAATCTCATAAAACGCTTCTTCGGACGGTACGACTCCAAGCTGAGCCATAATCTTCGGGTTCAAAAAATAATTTTCAAACGAATAATACTTCAAAATCAGTACATTTTTCTCCGTCACCCGCGGAAGTTTATCCACGTCTTCCAGATTTCGCTCTTCATAGTACCGGCAGAGCTGCCGTTTCAGTTCCCCCGGATCTTTCCCGTCCCCATCCCGGATCATCAGAAAATTATCCCTGAGATAGATCTGGTTCATGTATTTCAGGTTCGCATAGGTTTTGATGTTCGTGCAGCTGTTGGTCGTAATAATAGCAATCCTGGAAAGTGTCCCGTCCTCTTCATAGGTTTCGTCATAATACTTCCGGATCAGAAGCGGCAGCCTGTTTTTATCCTGCTTCCCTTCCACGATGAAAACAAAATTTACATTCATAAGATCATTGGCGGAATATCCGAGATCATCCAGCACTTCACTGATATCCGTCTTTTCCCGGACTTCGGAGGAGCCGTCCTTTCCGGTCAGCACCTGGCGGATCTGTCTGCTGTTAAAGTTTGCCAAGAGATTAGGCGCATGGGTGGAAAAGATCACCTGACTCTTTCTGGAAAGCCGGTAAAGGATATCTCCTGTCACCTTCTGCAGCTTTGGATGAAGGAAAATCTCCGGATCTTCCACGAGGATCAGGTCTGTCCCCGCTACTTTTGTCTCCTCACAGGTCTCCAGAAGGGAAAGCATGTAAATACTCCGCATGCCCTTTCCCATGCTGTCGATACTTCGGATGCCATTCTGATCATCCCTGCTGATTTCCGTTGTAACCGAAAGCATCTTCTCCATATCCCGGTTCATCGAATAACGGATTGTCTCTTTCCCTCCGTTTTTACGGAAATTTGCATTGACACGCTGGGAAAAGCTGTCCAGATTCAGATGATACAGCTTGTATTCCAACAGTTTTGCGGCCTCAAACGCATTCAGTTCGGCCGTCGTCTTTTTATGAATCAGTCCGATACAGGAAAAACAGTGATTACACATTTTGGCCATATCAAACATACAGCTTCCGGATCTCATTCTTTTTACCAGATCATCCTCCTGCATCATCCAGAGATCTTCCTCAAAATTTTCCAGATCCCTTTGCGCGTCAATATAATATATTTTCGGAAAGAGCATCGGAATATGGCGGTTGTTTTTTGTGAAACCATCACCGTAGCGCACCTTCCCGTCTTTGTTCACTGTACATTCAAATGTCATCTCTCCGTCATGAAATGACGGAATCTTTCTGCAGAAGTCCCGGTACCAGGATTCGTACCGTCTGTAGGAACTGACAATCCCGCACTGATGCAGTCTTTTTAAGTCTTCCTCTTCTACCGACAATGTCAGCATGATTTCAATATTGGGAAAATCTTCCCTGAAATCTTCCGGCTGAACCTGATAGATTCCTCCCGCGGTCCGGAGCGCATCCAGAATGGCCGTCTTTCCCGTACTGTTCTGTCCGACCAGGATCAATGCCTGCTCAATATCCGGGATATGAATCTCCCGGATCGACTTAAAATTTCGGATACGGATATCCTTGATACGCATGGAAACACCTTCTTTCCTTCCTTTTAGAATTATTGTAACAGGATCGCTCTCATGCTTCCAGTCATAATCCATTTTCCGTGCAAAAAACCGGACAGATTGGAAAGTTTTTCTTCCCTTTCTGTCCGGCTTTTATTTATACGTCTTTTTCTTTTATTCGGAAACCGTTTCTCCTGCCTCTACTGCATTGATCTTTTCCTGAATCGAAGCTACGGAAGAATCATCCGGCACGATGACCGAAAGCGGTCCTCCTGAGTAGGAATAGCAATACTCCGTGGAAGAAGTTCCTTCTGCTGCGACAGATACGACATCCCAGCCATTCATCCCTGCCAGCTGGACTCTGACAAGCTCCTGGAGCTGGCTTGTAGACATATTGGTCTCGGTATTTCCGCTGACCTGATCAATCAGACGAGGTCCTTTAATCAGGATCGATGGAGACATTGCCTTTTTCAGCATGGCCTCAATGACAGCCTGCTGGTTCTTCCCTCTCTGATTATCTCCCTCCGCAAGCGCGTGACGTTCACGGCAGAATGCCAGTGCTTCCTGGCCGTTGAAATGATTGGTTCCTTCTTTGACCTCAACGACAAGTCCTGACTCCTCTCCCGTCGTAAACGCAATGTCCGACTCAACATCAATGCCTCCAAGAGTATCCACCATCTCTATCAGAGATGTAAAGTTTACTCTTACATAGAATGGGATATCCACATCATACAGCTCTTCCAGAGTTGCCATGGAAGTCGCGATTCCATAAGTACCTGCATGAGTCAGCTTGTCCGGGTAACCTTCCGACACACCGGGGATCGGTACGTAATAGTCCCTCGGTGTCGTAACAAGTAAAATCTGCTTTGTCTTCGGATTCACAGTTGCGATGATGTTGACATCACTTCTGCTCTGCTGCGTAATGTCTCCATACACATCAATTCCGCTGATATAAACGCTGAACGGATCTTCGGAAACATTGACACCCGCGGCGGCTTCACTTAACTCCGGTGCTTCATTGCCGTCCGTAATATCATTTAATGCGGAACGCACTTCAAACATATAGAATGCCGCCACGAGAAGTACTGCACTGATCAGGAGTCCAAGCAGCGCTCCCAGAAAACGCTTCTTCCGGAATCCGTTCTGCATCCGGTAAACCAGAAGAACGAGAATCAAAAGGACAATTGCTGCTGCACCAAGATAAAGCCACGGAATCATTCCCAGATAAACTGCTGATGCCAGAAACAACGCCGTAGCAATCAGCTGAATCAAAAGGATCAGCTTCCCATTTTGCTTCCGGCTCCTTTTGCCTGACACAGGATAGGAGTCTTCCGGCCTTCTCCTTTTTGAGGAGCTTTTCTCTCTCCGGTATCCAAACCCAAGATCTTCCGGCATCCGGGTTCTCCCCGGTCTTTCCTCGTAATCATAATCATCATCATAGTCGTCATAGTCATCGTAATCATAGTCATCATACCCGCTATAACGATCATATGTATCATAGCCTGTGTATCTGCTGTTTCTTCTATTATTAATGTAACTTTCGTCAATCTCATTTCCATCATAGTCCGTATAGCGGCTTCTGGATCGCCCTGCGGTACTGCTTTTGGAAGTTCTGGAGTAAGCCGTCCGCTGTCTTTTCCCCGGACTGCTCTGCTTTTTTCGTCTCTTCAATGCCTGCTCATAGGCCTGCCTGTCCTGACGACTCATTTTCGACATAGTTCATCTTCCCTTTTCTCTTATTTATTCCCATTCATTCCCTCGTTAGATTATATCCCGTATTCCAAAAGGAAGTCAAGCAGGACCCTTGGAAAAAAGACATCAAAACAGAGCCGGACCCCCCGACAAATCCCGTATTTGCGCAGGTTCCCGGCTCTTTATGATTTTGGTTTTCACAAAAAATTAAGAAATCTGTCAGGTTTTTATCCCTGCTTGACATTGGATTCCCACTTTCTGTAAATCGCTTCAAGCGCATCTGTCACTCCTTCAATCCCCAGAAGGCTTACATTAAAAAGCATTCCATGCGCCTCAATACTTCCCCATTCTCTTCCGGTATGAGCTTCGTAATAAGTCTTTCTCTCCCGGTCCATCTTCTTAATTTTTTCCCATGCCTGTTTGGAATCCAGTCCATAAATCTTCATGATACGGCGGATCCGATCCTCCTTGTAGGCATAGATAAAAGTGTGAATGCAGTTGCTGTAATCTCCCAGAATATAGTCAGCGCATCTTCCGACGAAAATGCATGGTCCTCTCTCGGAAAGGCGGTTGATAATACTCGTCTGGACTTCATAAACCTTGTCGCTTAGCGGCACAGATTCATTGCTGTCATTGATAAAGACTGTATAATCACGCATATTTACTACATAGGCCGAGAGAAACTTTCCAAGGATTGTCTCATCCACCTTCTCTGCCGCCTCCTGACTGATCGACAGTTCATGCGCTGCCATTGAAATCAGATTGTTATCATACAGCGGAATGTTCAATCTCTCGGAAAGACGGTTTCCTACCTCATGCCCTCCGCTTCCAAACTGTCTGCCAATGGTAATAATAGTATGATTCGTCATATGCACACACTCCTTTTCGTTTATAAGTGAAACATGGAATCAGTTTTTCTTTTTCCGGATCTGGAGCTGTAGATTGACCGTCATCGGGTTGATAGTCACACCCTTTGTCTCCGGTGCAAGAAGATCCGGAATCTTTTCCGCCGGAATTACAGCTGTCCGGAAACGATTTTCTCTGTTGAATTTCTGAAATTCCATAATATCCGTAAATACCGGCTGATATGTGTCATCTTTCTTGTCTTTTAAAAGAGGAATTCCCTTATCCGCCTCAAAAGCTACGATATAACGTCCTCTGGAAAAATGCGCCATTACTTCATCCTGAAGATCTTTGATCTCCTGCTCACCTTCTCTTAACCGGAGTCTCTGGGTTTTCTGCATCAGATATAATGCCGTAAGAACCAGTTCCGGATTTTCCACCCGTACCTTTCCATCCGGTAATTCTTTTACCTCTGCCCTATGTACAATCTCCTGAAGCTGAAGGCGCTCTTCCTTGTCGGAATTCTGATCCACAACAACACAGTTGACTCCAATTGTGTAAAGATTGGAAAAAAAATGCAGAAGCTGCTTGTTCTCTACTTTTACAAGACTTACCGGCTCCTTTTCCTCAGCAAGTGCTTTCGCCGCTGTCTGTGCATCCTCAAGCTTCAAAAATACAAAAACTTCATCGTCAAATGTCTCCGGATCGCAGAAAACATATGGCATCTTTGTACATACGGATGCAATGGTATAGATCTCTGCCGCCCTCTGGATTGACTGAATTACTTCTTTTTTTCTGTCTGTCAGTGTCTCATTCTTCTTTTCGTCACTCATAATCTATATCTTTCCTTTCTGTGTCATTCCTGCATAGATATAGTATATACGATTTCTCCAAAACCTACAATTTATTTCTTTTCCTTTATTTTCGGATATGGATATGACTTAAAAAAATATAAAGAGCCATGCAAAGAGCCAGAATATATCCGATTGCGCCAAGCGCCGGAATTCCCCAAATTTTAGGTTTCATATCCGTCGTACAAATGATACTTGAGCTGATCAGAAGAGCCATCGCCAGAAATCCCATGATGATCCGCTTCACAAGTCTGGTCAGCATTTCATTCAGGTCATCTGTAGAATGCAGATCCAGATTGATCCGGTTCTGTCCTTTCAGAAAACCATGAAGAATATCTGCCGTCAAAGCAGGTATGTCAAGTGCCTTATGCAAAGACCGGTACACGCTTCTTGCATTATGCTTTAACGCATTCTTCCAGTCTTTTTCCAGGAAAATGCTTCCAGACATTCTCGCTGCTGCTATGCCGACCATATTGATCTCAGGAGCCAGATCTGCAAGAACCCCCTCCATATGTGTCAGTCCCCTTGCCAGCATTGTCAATCCGTGCGGCATCCGGATTTTATTTTTCTTCATCACTTCCATCAGATCCTGGATCACTTCGGCCAGATCGATATCCCCCATATCAACAGTTCCATATTTAGAAAGCAGATCCCCGATATCTCTGTACAGCTCGCTCTGATCCGGATGTCCCTGAAATTCTCCAAGAGCCATGACCACTTCCAGAATCAGCGCCACATCATTGGCGGCCACCCCTTTTACTGCTTCGGCAATCAGATCTTTATCTCTTTCTGTCAGCCTGCCCATCATTCCCATATCAATCCAGATGATTTTGCCGTCCCGGATTCTTACATTACCCGGATGCGGATCTGCATGGAAAAAGCCGTCATCCATAACCTGTTTAATATAGTTATCCACAAGCTTGGTCCCGATCTCTTTCAGATCGTACCCGTTTTCCAGCAGTTTTTCCTTTTCATCAATTCCAAGTCCGTCAATATACTCCATTACAAGAACATGGGTTGTCGTATATTCCTTGAAAAGCGCCGGAGTTCCCACAAAAGCCACATCTTCATTTTTTTTGGCAAATTCTTCCATGTTGGACGCTTCAATCAGAAAGTTCATTTCTTCCTGAGTGACTGCCCAGAGCTCGTCCAGCACCATATCCAGATCCACCAGACCTTTCATGCTGATGGGCGGAAGCAGCCGGACCGCCTTGTGAAGAAGCCCGATGTCGCGGGACATAATATCATAAATTCCCTTCCGCTGTACTTTTACCACTACTTTTTCCCCGGTCTTCAGTACCGCCTTATGTACCTGTGCAATGGATGCAGACCCCAGGGGAACCGGATCCACCTCTGCAAAAACCTCCGTATACGGACATCCGTAGGCTTCTTCCAGTACTTCCTGTACCTGTTCAAAAGGCATCGGAGCCACGTCAGAACGGAGCCGCATCAACTCGTCACAGTATTTTTTCGGAAGAATATCGGAATGCATGGAGGCAATCTGCCCCAGTTTGATATAGGTAGGACCAAGTTCCTCCAGAATCAGGCGGAGCTTTTCCGGTGTCACTCCACGTGAAATCGCATGCTTATGGAGCACTGAGGTTATTTCTTTTAAACGTTTTCCATATTTTTCCGATGATTGCTCGCTCATTAAAACTATTCTGTCTCTCCTTTATCCTCTTCTGATGTCTCTTCCGGTTCTTCTGCTTTTCCCTCCGGATCTGTCCCGGATTCCTCCTGTGCCTTCGGCTCTTCTTCCATCTTCTGGATCGCCGCTTTTAAATCAGCAAGCTGTTCCGGCGTCATCTTTCCTACCAGTTCCTGAAGTTCCTCCGGAGACGACGGTTTGATGGAGACATTGACCTTTTCCTTCATAGTCTTCCTGATATTATGCTTCAATTCTTCGTTGAGTACCTTTCCCTGTTCTACCGTGATCTCGCCTTTTTTTACCATCTCATCAAGAAGATCTTTTGACTTTTCTGCCGTAACCGCTACGGCCCCTACCCCGGCAAGAAGTACTTTCTTTAAATTTTCACCTAATCCATCCATATGTATTCTCCTCTCTTTTTACGACTGTATGAACCATCCGGCTATATGCGGGACAAAAATCAGAAGTCCTATTATGACAGAAGCAATCGCTGCGATCAGAACCGCGCCTGCCGCCGTATCTTTTGCAGTTTTTGCCAGGGGCTTTTTCTCCTCCGTCACCAGATCCACTACCGCTTCCACTGCTGTATTGACAAGCTCCAGCGACATGACAAGCGCACAAAGGACAATGCAGATACACCATTCTGAAACGGTAATCCGGAAGGCAATCCCCGCAATCACAACCATCAGAAGTGCCGTGCAGTGAATTTTCATATTCCTCTCTTTCCGGATTCCTGTCCAGATTCCGGCAAAAGCATATCCAAAACTCCTCCACAGCGGATTCTTCTTTTTCCCCGGCATACTTATCATCCCCCATCTTTCTCCGGTCTTTGTATCCCGCTAATTTATTATTATTTTATCAAATCTCGAGCAAATTAACCAGTCTTTCTCATTATTTTTTTATTATTTTCAGAATTTTTCCACTTGCGAATATTAATCCACTCGATTTTTAAATCATATCACTTCTTCTTTTTTTCAGGATTCTATTGATAAATACGCAAAAATAGTACAAAATGAAAACAGATACAAGAAATTACACAATAGGAGAGAAAATATGAGATTATATGTAGCTTATGGAAGTAATCTTCACAAAAAACAGATGGAAGAACGGTGCCCGGGCGCAGTTCCTTACGCAGTCGGAACGCTGGAAGGATGGGAACTGATTTACCGTGGACTTGAACCGGAAAAAATCTATGCAACCATCCAGAAAAAAGAAGGTGCTGCCACCCCGGTCGCACTGTGGGATATTACTCCGGAAAATGAAAAAAGCCTTGACGAGTACGAAGTGTACCCGACCCTTTACTACAAAGAGGATGTTCCGGTTACGCTTCAGGACGGACAGACAATCACAGCCATGGTCTATATCATGGCCGAAGAAGCAAAACCGGGCCGCCCGTCAGACACCTACATCCAGACAATCCGGGAAGGCTATGGAGACTTTGGACTGGATCTGTCTGTCTTTGAAGCATCCCTGGAACATGGCTGCTGTTAAAATCTGACCTTGGTGCAAACCATCTAACGCAGCATCATAAATTAAAAAGAATCTTATTCCTATTTCTTTATGTTTTAGCATTATAATGTTGCAACAAATGGAGGTTTACGGTTGAGACTCTCCCTACCGTGATCTTAACCGTACAACATGCCTAAAAAGTTTGCGGTTAAGGCCCTTACTTTTCAGGTTGTTAACCGTATATTATGATGTTGCATATAACGAATCACTTAACCAGCTAAAGCCACATAAACAAAAAAAGAGAGAACTCTCTTTTCCCGAAATCTGATTTCAGGAAAGGAGTTTCTCTCTTTTCTTTATAACGGTAACTATCCCTGCAATCACCAAAAGCAGGCCGCTCATCTTCCATGTCGTTTCGATCGACCAGATCTCCGCAATCTTTCCCATGACCAGCATGGAAACATAATTAAAAATACTCACAATCATTGAGTGAAAGGACAGGACTGTGGCCCTGTTTTCATGGCTGATTCCTGCATTTAATACGGTCTCCTTGAGCGGATATATGATCCCCAGGAAAAACTCAAACAGAAGGATTCCAAACAGCAGGTTCCAGAATGTATGCAGATATGCCAGTGCAAACACACTGATTCCGCATACTGCACTAATCACTGCAAGTGCCGAAAACGACCGTTCTTTTCTTCGTTCCAGTACTGCATTGCCAGCCAGCATTGCGGCCCGCATCAATACCCACGCCAGCCCGATCACTGTATAATTAACGCGTTCAAAACTGTGCAGCACCGGCGACCAGAATACAAATACCGGTGAAAACGCAAAAGTCAGAATACTGTTAAACAAAATCACATTCCAGACATTTTTGTCTTTCATACAGTACTGCACGCTCTCTTTTATGACTTTTTTTACACCAGACGCTGCTTCTGAAATCTGCCTTTGTGTTCTCGTCTTTCTGACCGTCTCCACCTTTGGCATCACTACGAGGCTGATTCCTATGTAAATCACCGCTGCCACAAAAGCAAGCAGGAAAATTCCTTCGAGATAAAAATCCGCAACCAGACCTCCTAACAGGCCGGACAGGATCATCATGACAGAAATCCCTTTGTTTTTCAAAATAAAGACCGTTCTGCTTTCTTCTGTCGACGTATTGTCGATAACCCATGCATCCAGCGTCCCGGACTCAAAAGCACAGGCAATACCAAGAGAAATCTGTGCCGCCAGAAATACCGGCATTGTATCACAGAAGAAAAACAGCACATTGGTCACAGCCATCAGAATTCCGCTGAGTACAGTCGTCCTGACATATCCAATTGAATCCGCCAACGCGCCAGTCGGAATCTCCATGAAAAACGAAACAATCAGCGACATGGCAACAACAAGATTTGCTTCCATCGTATTCAGTCCCTTGCTGTACAGAAACAGAACAAATGTCGCACCTGTAATTCCCGCATAAAACTCAAACAGACAGTTCAACAGCAGAAAAGTTCTTCTGACTTTCTTCCTTCTTACGCTTTCCGAAGCGTCAATCATGCTTCCTTTTCTCATACCCTTCATCCCATTTCCATTTTAGAAATATATTGTTTCGATTATATCACCAGCATAATAAAATTGCTATTAATTTTTAAATTTTAATTTTATAAATTGACTTTTTAGATATTTCCATCTATAATGACAGAAATTTATTAATCCCTTTTTCTATACGATATTTCATCAAAAGGAGGTTGCATATGAAGCACTCTTTAATTCAATTGGATTCTTTTATTAATGCCACACGGCCTCTTGGGCTTTTGGGTGTGAAAATAAATATTGGGAAAACGCTTGTTGGCGAATGGTATCTTGAAGAAGAACATCGTAGAAACGTCTATTCTGCAGCCAAGAGTTTCACTGTCTGCGCTGTAGGCTTTGCGCTTCAGGAAAATTTGTTATCCTTAGACGAAAAGCTAACAGATGCTTTTGCAGAAGACCTGCCGTCTACAATCAGTGAGAATTTATCCTGTGCAACTGTGAAAGATCTGCTGACTATGCATTTAGGACAGGAAAGGAGTTATCTCCGGGATGCAGAGCGCCCTCTTTTAGAATCTGATAACTGGGTCAGATTGTCTCTCCGTTTTCCGTTTCTTTACAGCCCTGGTTCCAAATTTGTTTATAATAATGTTGGTCCGTATCTGGCGGGTGTTCTGGTACAAAGACGCGCAAAATGTAATCTCGTTGAGTATTTGACTCCTCGTCTTTTTACCTATCTTGGCATCAAGAATCCCACCTGGGAAACTGATCCCCTCGGAAATACTTTTGGCTCTGCAGGGCTAATGTTAACCTTATCCGAGCTTCATCGCTTTGGTTTATTTTGTCTCCAGCAAGGCAAATGGAATGGAAATCAACTACTGGATTCCGACTGGATCAATGAATGCAGCCGCCAACACTATGATGCTCCGTACGGTTATTGTTTTTGGTGTGGAAAGCACCATTCCTTTCGAGCAGATGGGAAATATTCGCAGTTGTCAATTATATTTCCAGACGAACAGGCAGTCGTCACAACTTTTGCAGAGTGCCGGGATGGAGATCGTTTTCTCAATGCTGTCTATGAACTGCTTTACCCTCAAATTTCTAGATAAATTTTTCCCATCTCTTTCCAAATAGCACAAAAGAAGTACATTTTGATCTTCTACTCTCAAAATGTACTTCTTTTTTCTATATTCCATCTTAACACACCACTTTCTTCCGTCACCCAAAAGAAGATGCTATTCTTTTCTCAAGGAAATTACCAGCGCCACTCCAAGAATCACCGCACCTCCGATCAGTTCCCGGATCCCCGGCACTTCTCCGAGAAAGAGAAGTGCATACACGATTCCGTAAACTGTTTCCATACCGGAGATAATACCGGCCGTCTGGGCTTTTACCTTCCGCTGTGCAGCCACATAAAGGGAATGCGCAAATGCGGTACAGATAAAACCAATTGCAGCAATACCAAGAATATTCTGTGTTGTCCAGCTTGTTTTTACGAGAAACATTGCCGGAAGCAGGACAACCGCTGCCGTTCCCTGTTCGTACAGGCAGACTGTTCTTGCCGCATAACTGCGGGATAGATACCGGTTTGCCAGAGACAGAACCGCATACGACAGACTGGACACCATTCCCCAAAGGATCCCGATGGTAATCTGATTCTCCAGTGAAAATTCCGGTATCGTAATAAAGACGCCAAGAAGCAGGATCGCCGCGCTCAACACACTTGTCACCTTCAATTTTTCCCGGAACAAAAGTGGTTCCAGAAATGTCAAAAACAGCGGGAACGTAGAAAAGGTAATGGTCCCGATCGCCACAGAGGAACTTTGAATCGCCTGGAAAAAGGTCGTCCAGTGGACTGCCAGAATGATCCCTGCAAACACCGCGATGCCATAGTCTTTCCTCGATTTGAGTTTCAGGGAGGCTCGGCCTGCTATAGAAAGTAGGAAAAGCAAAAGGGAGGAACAGATGACCCGCCCTCCTGCTACAATCACTGCCGGAGCTGTCACAAACTGTCCCAGGACAGCAGACAGCCCAAACAGCATGACTGCAATATGTAATGATATCAGACTTTTTCTATATTCTTCTGACTGAACTGACTGCTCTTCGTTGTGCATGCCGATCGTTTCTCCTTTGTCTATCCGTATTGCCGTCTTCTTTCTCTTTTCTTTTGATTACGGCTTTCCACACCTGCGGCTATCCAGAAAATCAGTGTACCGATCCATCCGCATATAACCCAGGCTCCATAAATTTCCACCTCCTGATTATAACATGCCCGGAGCGTCTGGTACAGTTCCAGATCGGTCCATCTATCATCCGCAAAGAATCCCCGGATTCCATCCACATAAAACCGGATATCCAGGATCTGTTCCGGCGGCAGAAATTCTCTCGGTATCTCAAGTTTTCCTGTCAGAAAATAGATCACCACAAGCCATGCTCCAATCATCAGTACGCCTTCGACTCCCTGTCTCCACTGCTTCTCCTGCAATGCCCCGAGTTTTCGGATACCGACAATCAGAAGGATCACGCTCATCGGAAGCAATGCAATCAGCCATGACAGATACACTGCCTGCGAAGCCATTGTTCTGTGTGAGGACAGATTCAGACTCTCTCCTTCGATCTGTCTGCCAAAAACATTCCATGTAAAGTCAGACACCTGATTGACATGGAGCGGCTTCTCATTCGTCTTTCTGACAGTATAAACCGAAACGCTGCCCGATCCCTCTTCTATGTTTTCTATCTCATATCCGGCAGTTTCTGCCTTCGTAATCTCCCCGGCCTCCAAAGGCTCCGCAAGTTTCAGCAGGATTCCTTCCGGGAGCTTTTCGATCTGCTTTTCCATACCCCGTCCAATCAACATATGAAAAGCCAACAATCCTGCAAGCAGAATCAATGCTGTAAGAAACAGAACAATTCCTCTACTACTCTTTTTTCTCTCCTTTTCCATCATTCTTCCCCCGCAATCACCACTGCGTCACCGTCTTCCAGCGGCCACGCGGAATAATCCACAATTTTTCTCAGTTTTCCCTGATCATTCCTCGCCGACTGAGAAAGGATATACGCCTTATTTCCCTCTTCCCACATTACAGCAGCATTCTCGTCCTTTACAACATACAGTTCCTTTCCAAACAGCCCTTCCCGCTCTTCCACATAGTAAAGAGCTGTCCCGAACTCATCTTCTTTAAAACAGGACACCGGAAGGGTAAACATGTCTATCAGTTCTTCCTCGGTACATTGGATCGGACTGACTGTTTCCACTTCGATCCGCATCATCTTCTCCACCCTAAGAGACAGTACTGTGCAGATCAGAAGCAGAAGAAACACCGTACATCCGGCAATCCAAACTTTCTTTTTCCTCATACTCATCAACTCCATAGAATATCTCTTAAACCATCTGTCAACTCTTTATGATAATACAGGAAGAAGAATGTAACCGGGATCAGACACAGCAGTCCGCATACCGACTGTACTGCCATGCTGTTTTCCATCACGCTTGCGAGAAATACCGAAAGCGGATAATCCAGTTCTCCTTCCAGGAAAATGATCGGCTGTTCCACCATGTTCCAGCTCTCCACAAAGGTGAGCACAAACAAGGTCACCACAGCAGGCTTTGAAGCCGGCACTACAATATAGCGGACAATCTGAAGCTGATTTGCACGGTCCAGCCTCGCCGCCTCCAGCCATTCATCCGGAATCGATTGAAAGATAAATGTTAGCCACACTGTTCCGAACGGCGAAAAAATTCCCGGAATAATCAGAGACTTCCAGCTGTTCAAAAAGCCCAGTTTCTCCATCAGAATATAATTTGGAAGCAGGGTCACCTGTACCGGAAGAATCATAAAAAGCGCCATGACAAACAGCCAGAACTTCTTCCCGATAAACCGGTATTTTGCAAACGCCGTACCTGCCATGCACGCAAGCACCGTCTGTCCTCCCGCAATCAAAAGGCACATGCCAAGACTTCTCCAGAATTTGATCAGATATCCCGGACTTTCCAGCAGTACCTCATAATATCCCATCAGGGAAATTCCCGCATTTCTTCCTTCCCAGACCGAGCAGACCAGCATATAGATCACCGGATAGAGAAAGACCAGAGAGAGAATTCCCAGAAAAAGAATCCGTTTTTGTTTCTTTTTAGCCATACTTCTTCCCCCTCCTCATAATCAGATACAGCACATACACAACTCCGGCAGCCAGAAGTAGCGCCGCGACAATACTGACTGCAGCCGCGGAGATCTTCTGGTAATTCAGGTTCTGGAAATTGTTGTTCATAAAATGCTGTAACAAATAAATACTGTCATCCGGATAATTGCCTCCAAGGAGGAATGCTTCCCTGTAGCACTTGAACGCATTCATCACGGAAAGAACAATTGTAAACAAAAAGGTCGGGATCAGCATCGGCCAGGTGATGTGCCGGAAGGACTGAAACTTTCCGGCTCCAAACAACATTGCATACTCATAATACTCTTTTGGAATCATCTGAAGCCTTGCGAAATAAATGAGCACATAGTAACCGGTAAACCGCCAGCAGTACAAAATGCAGAGCACCCAGAACGCCGCCGAAGAGTTCAGCCAATCTTTTGCCTCTCCTCCAAGCAGTTCCATCACCTTATTCCAGATGCCGGACTCGCCCCAGAGAAACTGTACCCCAAGTACCACCGATGCAATCGGCAGAATCATCGGGTAAAGGAAGGAAAGCTGGAAAAACCGCACTCCTCTTACCGTATTCTGAAGCAGTATCGAAAGCACTATGGCTCCAAAAAGTGTCACCGGAACAGTCACAATCATATAGCGAAGTGTATTTTTTACCGCCAGCAGAAACATCTCGTTTTCAAACAGATCCTGAAAATTGGCCATTCCGACAAATTCCCTTTTTCCGATCCCGAAAGAAACCGAATACCATCCCGTAATCAGAAACGGGACGAAATAAAATACAAGGAAGCCTGCCAGCGCCGGAAGCGCAAGCAGAAGACCGCTGTTTCTCTTTCTCATCACTTCTCCCTCCTCTCTTCTTTCAGCTCCTGTTCACTTACTCCTCCACCAGCATTTTGTAAGTATCAATAGCGGTGTCGGCAATCTTGGAAAACTCCGTTTCTATATCACAATTTAGATTCGTAACCCTGGAATTTCCCGCCATAACATCGAAATTCAATGCCCTTTCTCCTTCTGTCAGGAAATAGGCACCGTCGATCTCACGAAAACTCTCCTGCATTTCCTGAATCATTTCTTCCGATGGGAATTCTCCCCATTGCTCAAAAGCGGTCTCCTGAACCGGCATATAATTACCGTCCAGATATCCATATAAACTCGGCAATCCCATGCTGGAATCATCTGCATGTTTTTTTCTGTACTGTTCCGTCCGGTCATTTAAGAACAACATGAGAAAATCATAAGCTTCTTTCTTTCGATCGCTGGACATAGATACTGCCCCATAAGACATGATCGATGCCATTTTCCTTCCTTCGATATCAGGAACAACCTGCAGATCTATTTGAGATTCATAAAATGCGAGCAGTGTTTTGTTCAACGGTCTAAAGTATAGTTCATTTTCTTTTCCGCTTATTTCTTCATATGCTTCTTTCCTAAATTGGAAATACTTCTCTGAAAATTCAACCCACTTATCTTTATCAAGCAGTACTTCTTTCGTCTCATAATCCGCCGCCGGCTGCATCCACCGCGCACTATGGGTGGAGCCGAATTTACAAAGTGCCTGTTTCAAACGGATGTCATCAGAAGCACGGATCTGTTCCAGCCATTCTTCCAAAGTATCTCCCGTCATCTCTTCTATGTTCTCTGATCTTGGCAGTACATAGTAACATACTGACATTGGAATAATATACTGACGTCCGTCATACTGTCCTGCTTTCAGAAATGTTTTATTATAATTGCCGTCCTCCCAGTAGGAATCTTTTTCCATGAATGTATCCAGAGACGCTAATGCTCCACTCTGCATCGTTTTGTACGGGTTATCTATCAGAAATCCACCTTCTATTTCCGCATTCTCCGGAATACATTCCAGTAAAAAAAGATCCGGTCCCTTTCCCGCCATAATCTCTGTCTTAAGTTTCTGAATCTGGGGCTCCCGTTCCTCTTTGTTTCTCGCAAGTGTTTGAATTTCCACCTGTATTTCGCTGTTCGTACCTTCAGTGAACTCTGCCGCAGAGTTTACCTCATCATAAAAAATATCTTCCGTCACAACCCGCAGGATTTTCTTTTCTTCACTTTTCTCGTCTATTCCGCAGCTGCAAAGTCCTGCTGCCAGAGCGCACACAGATAAAACCGCAACTCCTTTCCGAACCATGTTTCGCTTTCTCATCATCCCTCCCCCTCTCTCTTCTTTCAGCTCCTGTTCTCTTACTCTGACACCATCATCTTATAAGTGTTCCATATGCTGTCGGCAAGCTTCGCAAGAGCCGGATTCCAGTCGTAGTCTGGATAGGTGGACTGACTATCAATCTCATATACTCCTTCATACAATTCTCTTTCTGCCCTGGTCAAAAAATATGCGCCTTCAAGTTCGCGGAAAGATTGCAGCATTTTCTCAAGTTCTTCGTCAGGCGGATAGTGCATCCATGCATCAAATGCACTTTCCTGCACTGGAACAAAAGCGTAATCAAAATACCCATAAATTTGTGGTAATATCATAGAATCTTCGGAATGTTCCCGGGTGTACTTCTGGGATCGGTCATTTAAAAACAGCATCAGTAAATCGTACGCCTCCTGTTTCAAATCACTGGACATTCCTACCGCTCCATAAGTCTGAATTGCTGCCATTTTCCGTCCATCAAGATCCGGCACAACCTGTAAATCTATCGGAGAAGTCTTGTCGGAAAACACTGCTGACGACAGCATTTCAAAATAATACCAGTTATCTGTCTCATGAACTTCCTCACCTGCATCTATATGAAACTGGAAATACTGATCTGAAAATTCCATCCACTTTTCTTTATTAAACAGTACCTCTCCCCGCTCATAATCCGCTGCCGGCTGTATCCACCGTCCACTCTGTGCCCATAACGATGCCCAAAAAGCGGTTTTTAAACGTGTGTCCTGAGAATTTCGTGCCTGTTCCAGCCATTCTCCCAAGGTATCTCCCGACATTTCTTCCATGTCCTCCTGTCTTGGCAGTACATAGTAACTTACCGACATAGGAAGAATATACTGATGTCCGTCATACTGTCCTGCTTTCAATATCACATCGCTATAAGTATCATCCTTCCAGTAAGAATCCTTCTCCATCAATTCATCCAACGGTGCCAGTGCCCCGCTCTGCATTGTCTGATATGGATTCTCCAACAGTGGAAGAAACTCCTCTCCATTTTCCTGTTTTCCATCCAGCAAATATACATCCGGTCCCTTTCCTGCCATAATCTCTGTCCGCAGTTTCTGAATCTCTATCTCCCGTTCCTCCTTGTCATCCGGGAGCCTTTGGATTCTCACCTCTATTTCGCCATCCACTCCTTCCAAAAAGTCTGCAGCAGATTCCACCTCCGTATACAGCCTTTCATCCGTCACGACCCGCAGGATTTTCTCTTCTTCACTTTTCTCTTCCGTTCCACAGCTGCAAAGTCCTGCTGCCAGAGCGCATACACATAACACTGACATTCCCTTCTGAATCATGCTTTGCTTTCTCATACTTTTTCCCCCTCCTCTCCTGTTCAATTATCCGGCTATTATTGTCTAAATTATATCATTGTCAAAAATACTTGTCTATCATTATAGATTTAAATTCATTTTTTTGTGATAATATTTAATCATCAACATTATTTGTCAATATTTTCATTTGGAATATTCTGTAATCTTCCCTTAATGTTTATTCTGATTATTTTCTTTTATATAAAATATTCCAAAATTTTACCCCCACCCCAATTAAATTGACACACATTTTATTTGTTGATATAATAAGGGAAATACAATTTATGTGAGGGCAAAGGTATGATATCTGTAAAACAAGTTAGTAAATCTTTTCATGGTAATTGTGTTCTGGATCACATCAGCTTTGAAATCCCGGATCAGACAGCCACGGCGCTGATCGGACCAAATGGAATCGGAAAAACAACGCTTTTGAATATTCTGTGCGGATCTCTGGTACCGGATTCTGGAGAAGTCACCTCCGAAACTCCTGATTTTCAAAGAGAAATTTTTACCGTTCTGTCGGGTTCCCATCAGCTGTATGCGAAAAATACAGTGAAAGAAAACATCGAATTCCTTGCGGTGCTGCGGGGCCTTTCCAACTCGGATATCCGGCAGAACCTGGACCGGTACCTGCCTTCTTTCCCGCTGTATGACTCCGTAAAAAACAAACTGTTTGAGGAGCTCTCTACCGGTCAGAAACAGCTGATGATTCTGCTTGCGGCTCTGGTGACGAATTCCCGGTATCTGATTTTAGACGAACCGACCGAAGGACTGGATCTGGATCACAAACGGGCACTGCTTCACGCTGTTACTTCCATCCGAAATACGAAGACCATTTTGATCACGTCCCATGATTCGGACTTTATTACGTCGGCCGCCGAACGATTTCTGTTTCTGAAAGACGGGCAGATCGCAGTCGAAAAAGAACATCTTGATACAAAGGAATTTCTGGAAATTTATGAAGCATTATATTTACAGGGGGAATCGTTATGAGAATAATCTGGTATGAATGTAAAATGGATGTGTTAAGGACGTTCCGCTATAAGATGGGACTGGTTTCTGACCTGGTGATTTATACATTACTTCTCTGTTTTTTCTTTTGGTCTAATACAGGGCAGTCCTTTCAAGAACTGTATGGCGTAGAAAATTATCAGGCACTGCTTCTTCTGGGCTACGTGGCATGGACCTTTTCTGTCACAGCAATTTCCACTATTGCTTCCCAGCTTCTGGCAGAGCTTCAGCGCGGCACCCTCTTTTTCAAGCTTCACTCCCGTCTTCCGCTTCAGATTCTCTATCTGGGAGACCTGCTTTCCTCGGTGCTCGTCCAGACTATTGTTGTGATCATTTATTCTGTTGTAACATATTTCTTTTTCGGGGTACGGTATACAGTAACACTTCCGATCGTAGCCGCATTCTTAATTTCCATCCTCGGCATGTACGGAATCGGGCTGATGATCGCAGGGCTTTCTCTGTATTACAAACGGATCGGCGCTATTGTGCTTCTGGTACAGTTATTTCTTCTTTTTGTTACGGATACCATTCCAACATCGCCCGTCATCACAGAAGTTTCCAGTGTGCTTCCGCTTACGATGTGTAATACCGTGATCCGGAACAGCTTTGTTCACAAAGATCTGGGAATGACGTTCCTTTTGCTGTGCGTCGTCAGCCTTCTCTGGTTTGCGGCTGGATATATAGTCTTTGACTGTTTTATGAAACAGGCCAAGAAAAAAGGCAATCTTCTTTTATACTGATGTACTGTTTTTGCAGACCCTTCTTTCTCCGGGAGAGAACTGGTTTCCTATTCGACAAAAGGAACCATTTCTCTCCCTTTTCATACCCTGATAGTGAAGGATTTATTTCCTCTAAAATAAAAAACAGGAGGCACTTTCATGGGTATTACAAACTCTAACAAAGAGGTCAATGTCTCACAGATCACCTGCGGCGGAACCTTCCAGGTAACACTTGGTCTTTCGGCAGCTCCGGATATTTCGGAAAATCCGGTGGATATTGTTCTTGTTCTCGACCGCTCCGGCAGTATGGCCGGAAGCCCGCTCGAAAATCTGAAGCTTGGGGCGGACACCTTTATTGACATTATCGATGAAACTACCGACAGTACTCAGGATGGACAGATCGGCTCGGGAAGCCATATCGGTATCGTCAGCTTTTCCGGCAGCGCATCAGCAGACACACAGCTGATTACTTCGGTTGCTGACTTAAAGGCGGCAGTAGCTGCGCTTTCTGCAGGCGGATCCACCAACCATGCAGACGCATTTTCCACTGCTGCATCCCTTTTTGACCCTTCTTCTTCCAACGAAAAGGTCATTGTCATGTTTACAGACGGGAAAACGACTTCCGGAATTCCTCCTGCACCGGTCGCGGAGACGATCCGTGATTCGGGGATCATTATTTACTGTATCGGTCTGATTGGAGACACAGGAATTGATGTGGATGTACTCAATGACTGGGCAACAGATCCGGATGCATCTCATGTTGCTGTCACCCCGGATGATTCCGAACTGGAGGACTTGTTTGCGGATCTGGCGGCCAACATTTCCAAACCGGGAGCGACAAATATTGTCATTAATGAAACTCTCAATCCGGATTTCACTATTGTAAGCATTGGCATGCCATCTTCCGGTACTGCCGCTGCCATTGACTCTCAGTCTCTGCAATGGAAAATTCCATCACTCGGAGTCTCTGGAAACGAGGGTGCGTCTTTGGAATTCTATGTGCAGCACACCGGCCAGACTTCCGGAAATCTCCCGGTCAACCAGTCCATTTTTTACTCGGATACAGAGGGAAATACGGTTACCTTCCCTGATCCTTCCGTTCAGGTTGACTGCGGCGTTTCGGTAGACCCGGAATCTTGCCCGATCCCGGTCGATTTTACAATCGAAAAATGCCAGGACTCTCTGGTCGTTGATCTGGGAGATGTGTATCTGGAATCTTCCGGCCGGATCGTACAGCTCAATGTCAAACTGAAAAATGTCTGCCCTCACAAACGGGTTGCTCTCGGAATTATTCTGACTGAAACCGATAACTACGGAAGCGAATATCAGCGCGGCATGAAGGCCATCACCGTACCGGCCCATAATCAGAAGAACTGTCAGGATGTAGAAGTAAAATGCATCAAGTTTGTTCTTCCGGAAGACCTGAATGTATCCGGCTGTCCGTGCCAGTCGCTGTGCTGTGAACGGCATCTGAAAGTGCGGATTATCGCGCATTATATCGATACCGACTTCCGCTGCTGCGATTCTACAGTAACCTTCTAACGTATAACGGGGAGAGCATTTCGTCTCTCCCCTCTTTTCTTTCAATATTTAACAAATCTTGTTGCCGTTTGCCACAAGCTTGAACTTGCATCCCAGAACCTCTGCAGCTCTCCGGCACATGATCATCCGTTCCAGAAAGATTTCAAAATAATCCATCACTGTACACATCTCGTCATCCAGCTCCAGATTCATCTGAATCACTCTCTTCTCTTTTTTGACTTCCAGGCTGGAGGCCAGCACCGCATAGTTGACCCGGTCGTGGATATCAAAATTGGCAATGGTCGGATTCTGCACCCGGTTTCTTCGCACATCGGTTTTATCCGCCAGAATCAGCGCCGCAGAGACGATGTCCACGGCAGTGCCCGTGGATTCATCATGGTTTCCAATCGCGGTCGTCACAGTCATCACATCCCGGAGAGGCATCCCCATTCCCTTTAAAATTCCGTAAGCCAACAATGCTCCGGTATGGGCGTGGTCGTGCCGGTTGATGCTGTTGCCGATATCATGCATGTACCCTGCAATTTTGCTGAGCCGGATTTCTTTTGGCCCATACCCAAGATCTTTGAGAATCTTTCCGGCGGTTTCTGCCACCTTGGCAGCATGTTTTCGGGAATGTTCCGTAAATCCAAGAACATCCAGCACCTCATTTCCTTTCTCTATCAAAAGATTTATCTCTTCATTTTCCTTTACCTTTCTGTAAGTAATGATGTCTTGTTTCTTTTCTGCCATATATTCTGTCGTAACTCCTCTTCTTATAATCTTGTAATTGCGTCCATGGCAAGGGCGGAACGCTCACATTCCTCCGGCGTGAAGGTTACCTGCCAGCAGAGCGGGCTTCCTTTCATATATTCGGAAGCATAACTGAGACCATTCGTCCGTTCATCCAGCATCGGGCGGTCAATCTGGTTTGTATCACCAAGCAGAATGATTTTGGTGCCTTTTCCTGCTCTTGTAATAATTCCTTTTACCTGATTCGGCGTCATGTTCTGTGCTTCATCGATAATCAGATAAGTCTTCATAATGGAACGCCCGCGAATATAATTTAACGCTTCCGTCTGAATCAGCCCGCGGTCGAAGATTTCATCGATCTTCCCCTGTAATTCCCGCTCATCTTTATAGCGTTCTTCCTCGTTGGAATCGATCAGCTGTTCCAGATTGTCAATGACAGGACGCATCAGCGGAGAAATCTTCTCCTGTTCGTCTCCCGGGAGAAAACCGATGTCCGAGTCAAACTGTGCGTTTGGCCTGGAAATCAGAATTCTCCGGTATTCTCCCGTTGGATGATTCAGGATTTTTTCCAGACCGACCGCCAGCGTATAGAAAGTCTTACTGGTCCCTGCCCTGCCTTTGATAATAACAAGCGGTGCCTTTTCAGCCGGCTGCATCAGTGCTTCCTGTACGAAATATTGTCCTGCATTTCTTGGAGAAACACCGTAAGGCTGGGTTTTCCGGTATTCCAGCTTTTTAATCACTCCCTTTTCCACCCGACCGAGCTGGGTTTTCTTTGCAGACTGATCCGCCTTTAAAATCACAAATTCATTTTCTTCCAGCTTTGGCACGATCCGGTTTCCCTGTTCGTCCGAAAGGTAGACATCCTCCACCGGAACGCCCTTTTTCTTAAACTCTTTGAATTTTTCTTCCGGCACATACACTTCTATCCTTCCCCTGTACTGCCCTTCATACTCTACAACCTGCTCTGTCGTATAATCTTCCGCCCGGATTCCGATGATCTGTGCCTTAATTCTGAGCAAAATGTCTTTTGTCACAAGAACCACCTGTTCCTCACAGGACTCCGCCAATCCCTTGCAGACTTTCAAAATCCGGTTATCCATCTTCTCTTCCGGCAGATCCTCCGGAAGCTGCACGTTTACAAAATTTTTCTCCACCCGGAGTATACCTCCTGATGCCAGTTCAATTCCTTCCAGCAGATCTCCTTTTTGCCGGAGTTCTTCCAGAATCCGGATTGCCGCTCTTGCATTTCTTCCCTTCTCGCCATCTGCCTTCTTTAGATTATCCAGCTCTTCCAGTACAACAACAGGCAGAATCACCTGATTATCCTCAAAACTGAGCAGTGCCTGTGGATTCTGAATGAGAATGTTGGTGTCGATGACATAGATTTTTACCATATGCAGGTCTCCTTTACCATATAGACTTTTCATAAAACACAAAAGGAAAGCTGTTCTTCCCCTTTATGGAAATTATAGCTTTCCTGTATTTTAACTTTGCTCAGATTTGGGTTAAATTTGGGTTAAAGCAGGCATGCAGATAAACATCGCCATTTCCTTTTTATCAGGATTTTACTTAGACTTGACAGAAAGCCAGTAGTTCATACCGGTTCTTTCTTTTATAATGACAGTAAAGATTGGAGGGCTGTCTTATGCTTTTCTATACGATCATGATTCTTATTCTAGGCATACTTAGCGCAGGCATAACTGTATTTTTCTTTTTCCGGTGGAGACAGAATCGAAATGTTCCAGAAGATATCAATACAGAAAATACAACTGTTCCGGCGCACATATCCATTTTTACCAGACTTGGGACAGCACTGTTTCTTCTTGTTTTCACAGTTGGATTTATGTCAGTCGGCGTTTATTTCCTATATTCTTCCTGTCAGGAAGATCTGAGATATTCCGGCGAAGCGAATGGAACTGTAGTAGAATATACCCGGAAATGGGATACTACAGGCGAAACTTCCGGCTATCTCTACGCCCCTGTAGTCCGCTATCAGGCAGAAGGAAACGGGATCTGCATGGGTACAGGAAATGTCTGGAGCTCCAGACGCTCCTTTGAAATCGGAGAACAGATTACCATCCGCTACAACCCGGATCAGACCGATATCGTCTCTATAGAAGGCAACGGTTTATCCGTCGGTTTCAAAATGGGATTCGGATTTTTTCTGTTTGGTTTCACGGTATCTATTCTTGTTCTTATTTTCTTCGCCCTGAAACTGTTGGTCCATAATCAGGACACCAGGAACCGGATTATGGGACGGATCTGCGTGCTTCTAATCGGGCTTTTGATTGCAGGGGTCTGGATTGTCTTGGCCGGTCTGAAACTGGCAATGGCAGTATTCGCCCTGTTTGGATTGTATGTTCTTATTCATCGAATCCGAAGGTAGGGATAGACATTCCAGAGGACGTTTTCAATATCCGGATTAGTTAAATCCACATTTTGCATTAGATCTACTTCATAATCATTTTAAAGGACCAAGAAAAGGTGGAATCTTATTACAAAATAATTGAAGATCTTAAGAATTCACTTACGGACGAAAATGGGAATGCAAAAAACTTCATTTTTACAAGCTCTTATTTGGATCTATATCGCAAAGCAGACTCCAAGATTTTGGCTGTGATTAATTGAAAAGAATAGAACAATCCATGAAAGTTTTAAAACCATAAATGGAGAAGAATTCGGGTATCTAAATTTAAAGAGGACCTTTCTTCGTGAGGGTTCTTTAAGAGGGGCCTTCATGATGGGCTGGTAAAACAAACATAAGGGTAAGGAAAAAAGGGAAGCATACGCTTCCCTTTTTTGTCATAAATATAGATTAAAATCTTTATTTATTATTTGTTGTTGATTGCTGCCTGTGCTGCTGCAAGTCTGGCGATCGGTACACGGAATGGTGAGCAGGATACGTAGTTCAGGCCAAGTTTATGGCAGAATTCTACGGAGCTTGGATCTCCACCGTGCTCTCCACAGATTCCTACATGCAGGTTCGGGTTAGCCGGTTTTCCTAAATCGATAGCCATCTTCATCAGTTTGCCGACACCAACCTGGTCAAGTTTTGCAAATGGATCGTTCTCGTAGATCTTAGCGTCATAGTAAGCGTTGAGGAACTTACCAGCGTCGTCACGGGAGAATCCGAATGTCATCTGTGTCAGGTCGTTTGTACCGAAGCAGAAGAAGTCAGCTTCTTTTGCGATCTCGTCAGCTGTAAGAGCAGCTCTCGGGATCTCGATCATTGTACCAACTTCGTATTCAAGGTCGATACCAGCTGCTGCGATTTCAGCGTCAGCTGTTTCAACAACGAAGTTCTTCACGTATTTAAGCTCTTTTACTTCTCCAACAAGCGGAATCATGATTTCCGGTTTGATGTTCCAGTCCGGATGAGCTTTCTTTACGTTGATAGCTGCACGGATAACAGCTTTTGTCTGCATCTTTGCAATTTCCGGATAAGTAACTGCAAGACGGCATCCACGATGACCCATCATCGGGTTGAACTCGTGCAGGCTGTCGATGATTGCTTTGATCTGCTCTACAGTCTTGCCCTGAGCTTCTGCAAGTTTCTTGATATCTTCTTCCTCTGTTGGAACGAACTCATGAAGCGGCGGATCCAGGAAACGGATTGTTACCGGGTTACCTTCCAGAGCTTCGTAGAGAGCTTCGAAGTCTCCCTGCTGATATGGAAGAACTTTTTCAAGAGCTGTTTCTCTTTCTTCTTCTGTTTCAGAACAGATCATTTCACGGAACGCGTCGATTCTTCCTTCACCGAAGAACATATGCTCTGTACGGCAAAGTCCGATACCTTCTGCGCCAAGTTCTACAGCTTTCTTAGCGTCTTCCGGTGTATCTGCGTTTGTACGAACTTTTAATGTTCTGTATTTGTCAGCCCAGTTCATGATACGTTCGAACTCACCAGCGATTGTAGCGTCTACTGTCGGGATTACTCCGTCGTAGATGTTACCTGTTGTACCATCAATGGAGATGAAGTCTCCTTCGTGGAATTCTTTTCCGCCAAGTGTGAATTTCTTGTTTGCTTCATCCATTACGATGTCGCCGCATCCGGATACACAGCATTCACCCATACCACGGGCAACAACTGCTGCGTGAGATGTCATACCACCGCGAACTGTCAGGATACCCTGAGCGCTCTTCATACCTGTGATATCTTCCGGTGATGTTTCAAGACGAACCAGAACGACTTTTTCTCCTCTTTCAGCCCACTCTACAGCGTCATCAGCTGTGAATACAACTTTACCGCAGGCAGCTCCCGGAGATGCTCCAAGACCTTTGCCCATCGGTGTAGCTGCTTTCAGTGCAGCAGCGTCGAACTGTGGGTGAAGTAATGTATCAAGGTTACGAGGATCGATCATAGCAACTGCTTCTTCTTCTGTTCTCATGCCTTCGTCAACAAGGTCGCATGCGATCTTCAGAGCAGCCTGTGCTGTTCTCTTTCCGTTACGTGTCTGAAGCATGTACAGTTTACCATGTTCTACAGTAAACTCCATGTCCTGCATATCTCTGTAGTGGTTTTCCAGAGTGCTGCATACTTCTTTGAACTGTTTGAATGCTTCCGGGAATTTGTCTTCCATTTCGGAAATGTGCATTGGAGTACGAACACCGGCAACAACGTCTTCGCCCTGTGCGTTTGTAAGGAATTCTCCGAACAGACCGTTTTCTCCTGTAGCCGGGTCACGTGTAAATGCAACACCTGTACCACAGTCATCTCCCATGTTACCGAATGCCATCATCTGTACGTTGACAGCTGTTCCCCATGAATACGGGATATCGTTGTCACGACGGTATACATTGGCACGCGGGTTGTCCCATGAACGGAATACAGCCTTTACAGCGCCGATGAGCTGTTCTTTTGCGTCAGCCGGGAAGTCGGATCCGATCTTCTCTTTGTATTCAGCTTTGAACTGTCCTGCAAGAGCCTTGAGATCTTCTGCTGTCAGTTCAACGTCCAGCTTCACGCCTTTTTCTTCTTTCATCTTGTCGATGAGTTCTTCAAAATATTTTTTGCCGACTTCCATAACAACGTCGGAATACATCTGGATAAATCTTCTGTAGCAGTCCCATGCCCAACGCGGGTTTCCGGAAGCTTCTGCCAGAGTTTCAACAACTTCTTCATTCAGACCAAGGTTCAGGATAGTATCCATCATACCCGGCATGGAAGCTCTTGCACCGGAACGAACGGAAACGAGAAGCGGATTCTCTTTATCTCCGAATTTCTTTCCTGTGATCTCTTCCAGTTTTGTCATAGCTTCCATGATCTGACTCATGATTTCGTCATTGATCTGTCTGCCGTCCTCATAATACTGGGTACAAGCCTCTGTTGTTACAGTGAATCCCTGAGGTACCGGGAGTCCAAGGCCTGTCATTTCAGCAAGGTTCGCACCTTTACCACCCAGAAGGTTTCTCATTGTAGCGTTACCTTCTGTAAACATATACACCCATTTCGTAGCCATGTTTCAATGTCCTCCTAATAATATATTTGTAATATTTGACACGAAAAACACGACTTTGCGTTTCTCTTATGTAAAGTCGTACTTCTGTGCCCGGAATATTACGTTCTTTTGCAGTTTCCCGCTGGTAATATTGTAAATGTTTTAACATTGTTCGTCAAGAAATTTATCGTATTTTCTGTAACAATTCTGTCATACCTCATACAACAATTCCGTTACAGTTTTTGTGACAATCCGGTCATGTCTTACGGCCGGATTGTCACTCCCTGCTTTATTTCTGTCCGATTTTTTCAATAAATGCTTTATAGCCTTTCACAGCTTCGTATACATCTGCCTTACTGGAGATCTCATACATTGCATGCATACAGAGAACTGCAACACCGCTGTCGATCACTTCCATGCCGTACTGTGCCATGATGTATGCGATCGTTCCGCCGCCGCCGACATCTACTTTACCAAGTTCTGCATACTGATATCCGACTCCTGCCTCATCCATGACGCTGCGGATTTCTGCGAGATACTCTGCGTTCGCATCGTTGGAGCCGTTCTTTCCACGGCTTCCTGTGAACTTGTTGAATACAAGTCCTTTTCCGAAGAATGCGGAGCTTCTCTTTTCAAATGCTGCTGCAAACATCGGATCGTAAGCAGCACTTACGTCTGAGGAAAGCATCTTGGAATTCTGAAGGGCACGTCTTACTTTTAATTCGGACTCTTCGCCTGTCAGTGCAATGAGCTCTGCTATCGTATTTTCAAAGAATCTGGAATGCATGCCGGTTGCTCCGACGCTTCCGATTTCTTCTTTATCTACCAGGATGCAGCATGCGGTACGGCTGATCTGCGGGTTGTCCAGCATTGCAAACAGAGATGTGAATGCGCAGACTCTGTCGTCCTGTCCGTAGGATAAGATCATGCTTCTGTCAATACCGCAGTCTCTTGCTTTTCCTGCCGGAACGATTTCAAGCTCTGCAGATACGAAATCTTCTTCTCCGATTCCGTATGTTTCTTCCATAAGACGAAGAACGCCTGCTTTTACTGCTTCTTTTTCGTCTTCTTTGAGTCCCTCTGCTTCTGTGAGCGGACGGCTTCCGATCAGAAGATCCAGATTGTCGCCTTCAATCACTTCAGATGCTTTCTGTGACATCTGTTTTCCAGCCAGATGTACAAGCAGGTCTGTGATTACAAATACCGGATCATTTTCATTTTCTCCGATATTAACACGGACTTTTGTTCCGTCTTTCTTTACGATCACTCCGTGAAGAGAGAGCGGGGAAGCAAGCCACTGATATTTCTTGATGCCTCCATAGTAATGAGTATCGAGATATGCCATCTCATCCGTCTCATAGAGCGGATTCTGTTTGATATCGATTCGTGGAGAATCAATGTGAGCTCCAAGAATATTCATTCCGTTTTCCAGCGGTTCTTTACCGATCTGGAAAAGAAGAATCATCTTGCCCATGAAAGATGCGTAAACCTTGTCGCCTTCCTTTAATGGTTCTCCTGCCTCTTTGTAAGAGCACAGGCAGCGGTATCCTGCTTCTTTTGCCAGGCGCTCTGCGACCTCTACGCATTCTCTTTCTGTCTTTCCTTCATCCAGGCAGCGTTTATAACGTGCGCTGATGTCTTCCATCTCTTTTAATTCTGCCTGTGTGTAAGTCTTCCATACATTTCTTCTGTCCACTGTTTTGTTCCTCCTTCTGACATGAGATATTTTCAGGCTCAAATGCCCTCAAGTACTCTTATTATACATCACTTTTGCCAAAAGTCACAGTGCTTCTTTCATTTTCTTTACATATTCTTTTATATACGGCACACACTGCTCTTTGTACTGCCCGCAGAGCTTCACAATGGCCGAACCTACGATCACGCCGTCCGAAACTTCCGCCATCTTTCCTGCCTGTTCTTCTGTCGATATTCCGAATCCGACCGCACACGGGATATCTTGTTCTTCTTTCACCAGCTGCACCATTTTTCCCACATCCGTTGTGATCTCTGAACGTACACCCGTTACCCCGAGCGAAGAGACGCAGTAGACAAAACCGGCTGCCTCTTTTGCAATCATCTGGATCCGGTCTCTGGATGTCGGTGCGATCAGCGAAATAAAGTCCAGCCCATACTTCCTGCACACGCTGTCAAACTCTTCCTTCTCTTCAAACGGAACATCCGGAAGAATCAGACCGTCCATGCCGATTTCCGATGCAGTCCGTATAAAACGTTCCGTCCCGTAGGAGAATACCACATTGGCATAAGTCATAAAGGCCATAGGAATACTGGTGTTTCTTCGGATCCGCCGGACCATCTCAAAGACCGCATCCGTCGTAATTCCTCCGGAGAGAGCACGTAAATTCGCATCCTGAATCACCGGTCCTTCCGCCGTCGGATCGGAAAACGGAATTCCAAGCTCAATCAGGTCTGCTCCCGCCTCCTCCATGGCATAGACGATCTTCTCTGTCACCTCGACGGACGGATCACCGCAGGTGATAAATGGAATAAATGCTTTTCCATGTGTAAATGCTTCTCTGATCCTACTCATAAATATCCTCCCCTCTGTATCTGGCGATGGCCGCGCAGTCCTTGTCGCCTCTTCCTGACAGATTGACGACGATACACTGGTCCGGTCTCATCTCTTTTGCAAGTTTCATGGCATAGGCTACGGCATGGGCGCTTTCGATGGCCGGAATAATTCCTTCCGTCCTGGACAGATATTCAAAGGCGTCCACTGCCTCGTCATCTGTCACCGCCACATATTCAGCCCGTTTCTTATCATAAAGATCCGCGTGTTCCGGACCGATTCCCGGATAGTCCAGTCCGGCTGAGATGGAGTATACCGGAGCAATCTGTCCGTACTCATCCTGGCAGAAATAGGATTTCATTCCGTGGAAGATACCGGGCTTTCCTGTAGCAATGGTTGCTGCCGTCTCTTTCGTGTGGATGCCGCGGCCCGCCGCTTCACATCCGATAAGCCGAACGTCTTTCTCTTCGATAAAATGGTAAAACGCTCCGATCGCATTGGAGCCGCCGCCGACACAGGCCAGCACCGCGTCCGGAAGTTTTCCTTCCGCCTCCAGGATCTGCTCTTTGATTTCTTTGGAAATCACTGCCTGGAAATCCCGTACGATGGTTGGGAACGGGTGGGGCCCCATGACAGATCCAAGGACGTAGTGGGTATCATCGATCCGGTTCGTCCACTCCCTCATGGTTTCGGACACCGCGTCTTTTAAAGTTGCCGTTCCGGTAGTGACCGGATGTACCCTGGCTCCGAGAAGGCGCATCTTATACACGTTCAGTGCCTGACGTTTTGTGTCCTCCTCTCCCATGAACACTTCACACTCCATCCCCATCAGAGCGGCTGCAGTTGCGGTTGCAACTCCGTGCTGCCCTGCTCCTGTCTCCGCAATCACACGGGTCTTCCCCATCTTTTTTGCAAGCAGAACCTGACCAAGGACATTGTTGATTTTATGAGCGCCGGTGTGATTTAAGTCTTCCCTTTTCAGATAAATTTTAGCCCCGCCCAGATCCTTCGTCATATGCTCCGCATAGTAGAGTCTGGATGGTCTCCCTGCATAATCATTTAATAGTGTTGTAAGTTCCTTCTGAAATTCCGGATCGTTCTTATAATGATTGTAGGCCTCTTCCAGTTCAATAACCGCATTCATCAACGTTTCCGGTATATACTGCCCTCCATGGGCTCCGAATCTTCCCTTTGACATCTGATTCCTTCCTTTCTTTCTCTTATCTGATATCTCAAGTCAGCGACCGCAGCATGTGTACTGCGTCCGCGATCTTTTTTTCGTCTTTCACTCCGTCTGTCTCAACGCTGCTGCTCAAGTCGACAGCAAACGGATGAAACCTTTCCACGGCTTCTTTCATATTATGAATGCCGATTCCTCCGGCAAGAAAGTACGGCTGTTTTGCTTCCTCCAGGCATGACCAGTCGAAACTTCTTCCTGTTCCGCCGGTTCCACAGTCAAACAGCAAATAGTCTGCCGGAAATCCCGCTGCTCTTTCTACATCTTCTCTGCTCTTTACGGAAACAGCTTTGATCACCGGCACGCCGGCTGTCTCCCGAATCGTCCGGACCATCTCTTCTCCTTCCTGTCCGTGGAGCTGAATCATTTTAAGCCCGCTTTCCCTCACAATGCGTAGAATCGTATTTGTATCCTCATTGACAAAGACTCCTACAGGCACAATCCCCGGATCCAGCTCTTCCAAAAGCCCTTTCAGTCCTTCCGGATCCATATTTCTCCGGCTTTGCGGCACGTTTAGAATAAATCCACAGTAGTCCGGCCTTGCCGCGTTCACATATACAATGTCTTCTTTTCGCCTCAATCCGCAGATTTTGATCTTCGTTTTCATTGGTCCATTCCCCCAAGACAGGTAAGCGCTTTCCTTTTGTCCGGTTCCCGCATCAGTGTTTCGCCGATCAGCACCGCGTCCGTTCCGTTTTCTTTTAAAAGCCGTATGTCCTCCGGAGTGCGGATGCCGCTCTCTGATACAAAGATGATTTCTGGCGGCACCAGTCTGCGCAGACTGGCGCTTGTCTGAAGATCTACCTGAAACGTATGAAGATCCCGGTTGTTGACACCGATGATCTTTGCCTGGCACCGCTTTGCCATCTCTATCTCTTCCTCAGAATGTGTTTCCACCAAAGCGGAAAGTCCAAGATGCTCTGCAAGTTCCAGATCAGACCGTAATTCCTCTTCCGTCAAAATCGCACAGATAAGAAGCACTGCATCGGCTCCCATGGCTTTTGCCTCGTAGATCATGTACGGATCCACAGTAAAATCTTTCCTCAAAACAGGGATCTGTACTTCCCTGGCAATTGCTTCCAGATAAGCATCGCTCCCCTGAAAATAGAATGGTTCGGTCAGACAGGAGATGGCTGCCGCTCCAGCCTTTTCATAGTCTTTTGCAATGTCCAGATATGGAAATGTTTCCGCAATCACCCCTTTGGACGGGGAAGCTTTCTTCACCTCGCAGATGAACGAAAGTCCTTCCCTGGAAAGGCTCTTCTGAAAAAGAAACGGTTCTTTTTGCTCCTTCCGGCTTTCGATTCTCTCCAGAAGCCGGCCTGTCGGAATCTCCCTCTTTTTCTTTGCAATCCGCTCCCTTGTCTTTTCAGCGATTTCATCCAGTATGGTTTTCATACCCGTTCCTCCTGTACTTCCGGGGTAGTGTCAAATACTACCTTGTTTTTTTGTGTCTAAATCTTTCATAAACCTTGTTTTTAAGGGAAATCTGCAATAAAAAGAGCATTGACCTCCCTTTTCTGGTATAATGTCTATCGCCAAAAACAAACCTTACACGAAAGGAGTCAATGCTCATGAACATTATACTATACTTACTTTCTATTATTCAATATCTTTACCAGCAAAACTGCTGGCTGATTTGTTTTATCTGCAGATACATCCCACTCAAGCAGTGGGTCTTTGACGATTCCCACTCCCCAAAGTATCAGAAATTCAAAGTTGACGAACTCCCTCACATCAGAACCTTTATCAAACAGGACTGGCAGTTTCTCCTGGAATACTACCTCTGGAAGTATGGCAAACCCGTTAAGCCTGTTCAACGCCGAAACGGCAGCTCTATCCCGGAAGATGTTGTCTGTCCTCTGTGCGGTGCACCCCATCACTTTCTCTACGATAACAATGGCGGTAATGGACAGTATCGGTGCAAAATCTGTGCCCAGACCTTCCGTTCCGGTGATCTT